>NZ_JBHXCQ010000002.1:0-46989 GCF_042726295.1 Oerskovia sp. NPDC060338 | reverse complement strand
GGGGGGGCGCCCCCACCCGGCGCGCCCACCCGCCCCTTTATCGGCCCCGCGTCCGCCCGGCGATCCGGGGGCATCTACTCACTTCTCGGCCAGCCGGTGCCCGCCCGGTGCCCGGCTCGCGCCGCCCCGCCGCGCTACGCCGTCTGGTCGCGCGCGATCCGCACGAGGCGCAGCAGCGCCTCGAGGTCGATGTCCGCGAGCGCCTTGAACCCCACGCTCGAGCTGCCGATCTTGGCGCGCCCCAGGGTCTCGGCGTACTTCTGGGCGACGTACTGCCCGTCCTCGACGGCGTTGATGTACACGCTGAGGTAGTTCTGCTGGACGGCGAGCCCGACCGCGAACCACTCGACGCTCCCGCCGCGGGGGCGGGCCTGGAGCAGGTCGCCGTACCCGATGATCTTCTGGTCGGTCCCGCCCCAGAAGACCCCTTCCCACAGGACCCGGGACCGGCCCGCCATCACCTCCGAGATCGCGGCGTCGAGCTGGAGGGCGTCGGCGCGGAATCGTTCGGGGACGTTGGCGAGGAACTCGTCGGGGTCGTTGCCGGTCTTCTGCACGGAAGGCTCCGTCCGGTGGGGTCGGCTGGTCGGACGAGGCTATGCGTCGTGGCCGGGGTGGGCGAACCGGCGCGCGGACCGTGACCCCTCCGTTGCACGAGCACCTTAGATGCCCCCTTGCATCTAAGGTGTTATCGTCGAAAGATGTCGCCCCGCAAGAAGCCCGAGGATCTGGCCCCCAGCGCGGTCGAGCGTGCGTTCGCCGCGGTGTCCGCCTCGATCATCACCGGGGAGATCGCGCCCGGGGCGCTCCTCACCGAGGGCGAGGTGGCCGACGAGCTCGGTATCAGCCGCACCCCGGTCCGCGAGGCGTTCCTCCAGCTCCAGACGTGCCGCCTGCTGACGTTGTTCCCCAAGCGTGGCGCGGTGGTCGCCTCGGTCCCGGACAAGGAGGTCGCGGACCTCCTGGCGGTCAGGATCATGCTGGAGTCGTCCGCGATCCGCGCCCTGGGCGGGCAGCCCCTGCCCGACGGCGTCGCGCGCGACCTCGACGACCTCGTCGCCCAGCAGGTGGTCGCCGAGCACGACGGCGACCTGCTCGCGTTCTCGCAGGCGGACTTCGCGTTCCACTCCCGGGTCATCCGGGCCGGGGACAACGACGTGATCGAGGACCTCTTCACGCAGCTCGGCCCGCGCCTCGAGCTCCTCACGCACCGTGCCGTGCGCCGCGACGCGACCTCCCCCACGCGCCTCCTGGCCGACCACCGCGAGCTCGCGACGCTCGCCCGCGCCGGGGACGCGGACGCCTACGAGGCCGCGCTGCGCGCGCACGTCCAGCGCGGCAACTACGGCTGACGTCCCGCCGACCACCCGCACGACCCGTTCCACCCGTTCCACCCGTTTCGTCGTCCCTCGAGAAAGATCATGAACCGCCTTCGCGTGCTCCCCGGCTGGCTGCGTGTCGCACCGGCCCTCGTCGTCATGGCCTGGGGTGGCAACCACTTCACGCCCCTCCTGCACATGTACCAGGACCTCGGGAACTACTCCGTGGTCACGGTCGACCTGTTCCTCGGCATGTACGTCGTGGGGCTCGTGCCCGGCCTGCTCGTCGCCGGCCCGCTGTCCGACAGGTACGGGCGCAAGCCGCTCGCCGTCGTCGGGGTCCTGGGCGGGATCGGGGCCAGCGTCCTGCTGGCGCTGGGCTTCGGCAGCGAGCTCGTCATCTGTCTGGGCCGGCTCCTCGCGGGCCTGAGCGTGGGCGTGGCGATGTCGGTCGGCACGAGCTGGGTCAAGGAGCTGTCGAGCGCGCCGTTCGACCTGGTCGCCGACGCGACCGCGGGTGCGCGGCGCCCGTCCCTCTCACTCACCCTGGGGTTCGGGGTCGGCGCCGGTGTCTCGGGGGCGCTGGCCCAGTGGGGGCCGTGGCCCACGATCACGCCCTACGTCGGCCACGTGGTCCTGAGCGTGCTCGCCCTCGCACTGCTCGCGACCGCGACCGAGACCATCGGGGGTCATCGCTCGACGACGTCGCTCCTCGCCGACCTGCGGGTCCCCGTCGCGCACCACCGCCGGTTCGTGCGGGTCGTGGTGCCTGCCGCGCCATGGATCTTCGGGGCCGCCGGGATCGCCTACGCGGTCATGCCGCAGCTCGTGTCCGACCAGACGGGCGACCTGTCGCTCGCGTACGCGACGCTGCTGACGGTCCTGACGCTGGGCACGGGCGCCGCGGTCCAGCCGTTCGTCAAGGGGATCAACGTCCGCACGGGCGGGCGCGCGATCGTCGTCGGCATGGTCCTGATGCTCGTCGGCATGGTCCTCGCCGCGACCAACGGCGCGGTCCTGTCGCCCGTGCTCGGCGGCGTCGCGGCGGTGACGCTGGGGGCCGCGTACGGGATCTGCGTGGTCGCGGGCCTGATCGAGGTCCAGGCCATCGCGACCCCGACCGACCTCGCGGGACTCACGGGCGTCTACTACAGCCTGTCCTACGTGGGCTTCCTGCTGCCCGTGGTCCTGGCCGGTGCGACGGCGCTCGCGGGGTACACCGTGCTCCTCGCGGTGGTCGCGGTGCTGTGCGCGGGCTGCCTGCTCGCGGTCGCGCGGGGACTGCGCCTGACAGCGGCCTGAGGCCTCGTCGACCACCTCGACCACGTTCTCCTGACGTGCTCGCAGGGCCTCGCGGCGCGCTCCCCGGACGAGATGACGGAAAGTCGCGTCATGATCCCCGATCCGGCTGTCTCTTCCCATATAGACAGCACTGGCTCGACCGTGACATGGACTTGCGGGCGGCCGGCGGAGCGGAGGAATCATGTCCATCACCGAGCGAGTGTCACCCGAGCCACCACAGGTCGAGGAGGACGTCGCGCTGTCGCGGCGCGAGCTCGTCGTCCTGGCGAACCTGTCGGAGGACGCGACCCTCGAACAGGTCGCCGCGCGCCTGTTCGTCACGCGCAACACGGTCAAGTCCCAGCTGCGCAGCATCTATCGCAAGCTCGGTGTCTCGACGCGCTCCGAGGCGGTCGCGTGGGCGCGGGCGAACGGCGTCTCTGCTCGCTGACCGGTCCTGCGCCGTGCACGGACGCGACGTGGCGGACCGCCGTCGAGGCCCTGCGTGCCGGTCGGCGTGCGACGAGCGCCCGCGGTGGGACGATCGAGGGAGCGCCTGCCGACGGCGGGCCTCGACCTTCCGAGGCGAGCATGGGACACGACCAGAGCACCGCGCCGGACGACCCGACCGTGACCGACCCGGACCACTACCGGACGATCTTCGAGAACGAGCGGGTGCGCGTGCTGGAGTACCGCGACGTGCCGGGGACCCGGACGCACCCGCACCACCACCCCGACAGCGTCATGTACACCCTGAGCGGGTTCGAACGCCGCATCTCGGCGGGGGACCGCGTCATGGAGGTCTCGCTCGAACCTGGTGAGACGCGTTGGCTGCCCGACCAGGTGCACGTGGGCGAGAACACGGGGTCGACGGCGACCCACGCGATCTTCTTCGAGCTCAAGGAGTAGTGTCACCACGTCGGAGGGCGAAGGAGCCTCGACCCGTCGCTCTGCTGGCTCGACGGCACCATGACGAGGGGGAAACCATCGACCAGGACCGGGCGCTCGCGGGCATGCAGCGGCTGAACGAGAAGGTCCGACGGCTCTCGTGGTACTCGGCCTTCGTCATGTCTGTCGGGGGTGTGGTCACGGGCGCGCTTCTCGACGTCCCGTTCCTGGTCCTCGTGATGGCTCTGGCCGGGGTGCCCGGTGGGCTCTTCACGTTCGGTGCGGTGGTCCGTCGTCGGGGAGAGCACGTCGTCGGCGCCGCCGACGCCCCGTCGCGGACCGGGGTCTGGGTGGCCGTGCTGCTGCTCTTCCTGGTGGCTGTGTACCTGGCGTTCCGGTTCACCGAGACCTGGGTGGTCGCCCTCGCTGCGGTCGGCGTGTGGGCAAGCGAGTACATGGTCGCGCGAGAGGTCGCGCGTGACGGCACACGACAGGACGTCCGGCAGGGTCCCGACGGCACCGGTCAGCGCGCCAACCGCTCCACGACCCTCCCGTAGAGCCAGGGCGCGTGCGCCGCGAGCGGCACGATCGCTCGCCTGGCGGGCGAGGTCGCCCAGGCGACGAGCCCCGAGGTCAGCACGCGGTAGTCACGCGTCACGCGGGTCCAGTCGCTTTCGTACGCGTCGGGGTCGTCCAGGTGCCCGACGGCGGCGCTCGCCTGCGCGAGCCCGACCCGCAGTCCTTCGCCCGTCAGGGCGTCGACGTACCCCGAGGCGTCCCCGACGAGGCGCACCCGGCCCGTGCTGCGCCTTCGGGACCGTTGCCTGAGCGGGCCCGCCCCGCGGACCGGGCCCAGCGGTTCGGCGCCCCGCAGGTGCTCGCTCAGCTCGGCGAACCCCGCGAGGGCCTCGTCGAAGTGCGTCCCGGTGGGGCCGAGCATCGCGATCCCGACGACGTCCGGCGCCACGGGCGTCACGTACGCCTCGACGCGGTCTCCCCAGTGGACCTCGACCAGGTCCGTCCACGCGGGCACGCGGAAGTGGCGGCGCAGGCCGAAGCGGCGCCGCGGGTCGGGCCCAGGGCGGACGGGTGGGGCGGTGCCGCCGAGCTCGGTGGGTATGGCAGCGGCACGCGGAGTCGGTAGAGCAGCGGCACGCGGAGTGGGCAGGCCCGAGCCGGGCGGAGCGGGCAGACCCGAGCCAGGCGGAGCGGCCGGGTCCGCGGTGCCGGCGGCCGACGGCGCCACCCCGGCGGCGAGCGAGCCCGTGTCCCGCGCCTCGGCACCTGCAGCGTCGGTGTCGTGGTGCGCGCGCGCCAGGAGCGACTCGTGCGCGTGGGCGTCGGCGCCCACCTCGAGCCCCGCGAGGCGCCGGACGGTCGAGTGCAGCCCGTCGCAGCCCAGGAGCCAGCGCGCGCTGATCCCGGCCGCGGTCACCGACCCCGCCCCCTCCTCGATCTGCTCGACCCGGCCGCGGACCGTCGTCGCGCCCAGGGCGGCCGCGCGCTCGGCGAGCGCGGCGTGCAGCGTGGTGCGGCGCACGCCCCGGCCCGGCCCGTCCGTGAAGAGGTGGTCGGCGTGGCGGTGGGCGTCGCGGTAGCTGATGCCGTGCAGGACGTGTCCGTCGGGGTCGACGTCGAGGGCATGGAGGGCCAGCAGCGCGCCGGGCATGAGGCCTTCGCCGCACGCCTTGTCGACGGGGCCCTCGCGGGGCTCGACCACGACGACGTCGTATCCCGCGAGCCGTGCCTCGATCGCGGCGGCGAGACCGATCGGGCCGCCGCCCACGATCAGGACGTCGGTGTCGGTCATGCTGCGCCTGCGCTCATGGTGCACCCGGGCCGGTCGTCGCCCCGTCGGCTCGTGCCCGCCTCGCGACGTCTCGTCCCATGGGTGCCCGTCCTCACGCGTGCGGCAGCGCGTCGAGCGCGCGCTCCTCGGCCGGGAGCCGGAACCGCAGCAGCAGCACGGCGTTGAGCACCGTGAACACGAGCGCGGTGGTCCAGCACGAGTGGACGAGGGGGAGCGCGAAGCCCTCGACGACGACCGCGAGGTAGTTGGGGTGCCGGAACCAGCGCTGCCCGGGGTGCCGGGCGATCCAGCGGTACGGGCCCTTGTCGACCCACGGCAGACCGGGGACCACGATGACGCGCGTGTTCCAGCGCGGCCCGAGCGAGGCGATGCACCACCAGCGCAGCGCCTGGCTCGCGAGCACGAGCGCGAACGCGGGCCACCCGACCCACGGGAGGAACGGCCGGTCCGCGACGTTGACCTCGACCACGCACGCGACGAGCAGGCCCGTGTGCAGGGCGACCATCGCGGGGAAGTGGCCCCGGCCGGTCTCGACGCCCCCGCGCGCGAACGACCACCTTGCGTTGCGCGCCGAGACCACGAGCTCGGCGAGGCGTTCGAGCGCGGTCGCCCCGAGCACGACGTAGAAGAAGGCGAGCATCAACCCTCCAGCGACGCGGTCCGGCGCAGGAGCACGAGCTCGGCCGAGACCCCGGGGCCGAACGCCATGAGGACACCGTGCGGCCCTGCGCCCCCGTCCGGCGAGACGTCGTGCGCCGCGAGGGTCGCGGCGAGCACGTGCAGCACCGAGGAGGAGGACAGGTTCCCGACGGCGGCGAGCGACTCCCTGCTGTGCCGCAGGTCGGCCTCGTCGAGCCCCAGGGAGTCGCGCACGACGTCGAGGATGCGCGGCCCGCCCGCGTGCACGACCCAGGTCCCGACGTCCTCGGTCGTCAGGTCGTGCTCGACGAGCAGGGACTTCACGTCGCCCGCGAGGTGGGCCGCGATGACCTCCGGCAGGCCCGCGGACAGCACGATCCCGAACCCGCTGTCGCGGATCGTCCAACCGAGGTGGTCGGCCGTCTCGGGGTAGAGGCGGCTGCGGGTGTCGACGACCTCGACGCCCCGGGGCGCCGCACCTGCTGCCGTGGTGCGCGCCGCCCGGGAGCCACGTGGCCTCGGGGCCCGTGCGGCGTCGTCGGGCCGTCCAGGTGTGCGGCCCGCGGGGTGCGCGTCCCCGACCATGACCACGGCCGTCGCGCCGTCGCCGAACAGCCCGGTCGAGACGAGGTTCGCCATGGAGTCGTCACCGTGCTGGAGCGTGAGCGAGCACAGCTCGACCGACACGAGCAGGGCCACGTCCTGCGGGTGGCCCGTCAGGTAGTCGTGCACGCGCGCGATCCCCGCGGCGCCCGCGACGCAGCCGAGCCCGAACGACGGCAGCCGCTTGACGTCGGTCCGCAGCCCCAGGCGGGTCACGAGCTGCGCGTCGATCGAGGGGGCCGCGATCCCGGTGACCGAGGTGAAGAGCAGGAAGTCGACCTCGCCGGGGTCGATGCCCGCGTCGTCGAGCGCGGTCCGGCACGCCTCCTCGGCGAGGTCCGTGCCGACCCGGATGAAGTGGTCGTTGGCCTCGCCGAACGACGTGAGCCCCGCGTACTCGTCGAGGCGCAGGGCCGTGTGGCGGGTCTCGACGCCGGACGCGGCGTGGAGCCTGCGGAGCACGGCGCGGGTCGCGGGCGAGCGGGTCAGCAGGGGCCCGATCGTGTCCGTGATCTCGCTCTGAGGGTGCGCGGGCCCCGGCAGGACCGGAGCGACCGCGAGCAACCGCGACATTCCCGCATCGTGTCACGGGGACGCGCGGCCCGCGCGTTGCTAGCGTCGGGCGGGTGGAGGCATCGTGATGACGCGAGCAGCGACGACGACGCTGCGGGGGCTCGCGCTCGCGAGCCATGCGGGGCCCACGGTCGTGGTCACGGTCCTCGCGGGCTTCTTCGCGGCGGGCGTCGGGTCGGGTGCAGGCACGACGGCGCTCGTCACCGCCGCGGTCCTGTCCGGACAGCTCTCGGTCGGGTGGTCCAACGACTGGCTCGACGCGCGCCGCGACCGGGCCGTCGATCGGGCGGACAAGCCCGTCGTCGCGGGGCTGGTCTCGGTGCGGCAGGTGCACGCGGCCGCGCTCGGTGCGGCAGCGGCGTGCGTGGTGCTGTCGCTCGCGACCGGGCTCGTCGCGGGCCTGGTGCACCTCGTGGCCGTCGCGAGCGCGTGGTCCTACAACGCGTGGCTCAAGTCGACCGTGTGGTCCTGGGCTCCGTACGCCATCTCGTTCGGGCTCCTGCCGCTGTTCGTGGTGCTCGCCTCGCCCGGCGACCGGGTCGCGGCCCCCTGGGCCATGACCGCGACCGCGCTCCTGGGCGTCGGGGCGCACGTCGCGAACACGCTGCCCGACCTCGAGGACGACCGGGCGACCGGGGTCCGGGGGCTGCCGCACCGGCTCGGCCGGACGGGGGCCAGCGTGCTGGCGCCGGCGGTGCTCGTCACGGCGGTCGGGGTCGTGGTGCTCGGGCCGCCCGGACCACCGACCGCGGTCGCGTGGGCGGCCGGAACGGTCGCGGTCGTGCTCGCGGTGTCCGCGGGCGTGGTGGCCGTGCGACGGACCACGAGCCGGCTGCCGTTCGCGCTGAGTATGGCCGTCGCGGCGGTGTGCGCGGTCCGGCTGGTCCTCGCGGGACCGGACGTCGCGCTGGCGGGGTGAGCGGCGCCGTCGGGCCGGCCGCGTTCCCGGCGGCCACCGACGGCGCGCCCGTCAGGTGGGGACCAGCGGAGCGGCGGCCATGATGCGCCAGCCCATCACGAGGATCGGGACCGTCGCCAACGAGGCAGCCACGATGAACGCGGCGTGCTCGACGTCCGCGGCGACCAGGACGTCCTCGCCGCCCGACGTGAGGAGCACCACCGCGGGCGTCAGGAAGAGCGGCACGACCCAGAACGGGCTCCGCAGCAGAGCACGCACCGCGAACCCCGTCAGGGCGAGCGCGACCACGACGAGCACCACGGGGAGCTCGTCGAGCGTGTGCGCGACGATCGCGGCGAGGACGGTGCCGGCCAGGACGTCGACCACGCGGGCGCCCGCGCGCCGGAGCGTCCCGGTGAAGTACGGCTGGATCATCACGAAGACCGTGAGCAGCAGCCACCACCGGTTCCGGGCGTCGGTCCAGTCGTCGACCGTGTAGGTGATGAGACCGGCCAGGATCCCCAGGGTCAGGCCGAAGTACGCCGACGCCGGACGCGGGACGGGGCGAGGACCGATCCCCCGGACGTTGCGCGCGAGGACACCGCCCACGAACGTCGTCCACAGGCCGCCGAACGTGACGAGCCCCGTCATCGTGGCGATCGCCGCAGGCGAGCTCACCGCGCTCACCGTGCCGGACGGTAGGGCCACGAGCGGCGTCCCGAGCAGGGCGAACGCGGCCAGCGGACCGACCAGGCTCCCGATCCCGTGCCACCCGACCGCCGCGGACAGGCCGACTGCGGCGCCGAGCACCAGCATGAAGAGAGCCGCGCCGAGCGGAAGGTCCCGCAGAGCGGTCGCCGCCAGCATGCTCGCGGGGGTCAGGAGGCTCGCGGTCAGGGCCGCCCGGCGGCTCAACAGCAGACCCAGCCCCGCAGGCAGCATCCCCAGGTAGACGAGCGTGCCGTCGGGGCGCCACGGCGAGAGCAGCAGCCCGACCGCCGGAGCGACGAGCACCAGCGCCAGGGCGATCCGCCGAGCGGTCATACGGTCACAGTAGGGCGGACGGGCCGGGACGGCGCGCGTTGGCCGACCGCGGGCGGGCCGTGACCGGTGAGCCCGGTGACGGTAGTCAGGCCGTGGTGCGTGTGCGGGCCGAGAGGATCCCGTGCCCCACCGCGAGGACCGCGACCGCGACCACGGCCGCCGCGGCTGTGAAGAGGGTGCGCTCGAGGTCTGCCGAGAGGAGCACGTCCTTGCCGCCCGAGGTCTGCAGGATCACCGCGGGAGTGAGGAAGAGCGTGAAGACCCAGTACGGACGCTTGAGGTACGCCCACGCCGCTGCCCCCGTGAGCAGGAGCGCCACGGCGGACAGGACGCCGGGCGAACCGCTGAGCAGGTGCGCGACCAGCCCGGCGAGCACCGCACCGGCGAGCGTCCCACCGACCCGCGCGGCCGTGCGCGAGAGCGTGGCCGCGAAGTACGGCTGGACGATCACGAAGAGCGTGAGCAGCAGCCACCAGGAGTTCGGCGAGTCGATCCAGCCCATCGCGACGTAGGTCGCCACGCCCGTGAGGATCGCGAGCGCGACCGCGAAGTACGTCGCGGCACGTTGCGGGACGGGCTTGGGGCCGGGCAGGTGCATGCCCCGCGTGAGGAACCCGCCGACGATCGCGGTCCACAGCCCGCCGAACGCGACCCAGCCGGCCATGGCCCAGAGCGCTCCGGCCGACGACGAGGCGCTGACCGTGCCCGCGGGCAGGGCCACGAGCGGTCCGCCGATGAGGGCGAACGCCGTCTGCGGGCCGACGAACCCGCCGATACCGTGCCACCCCTTGACCGCGGACAGGCCCACGCACGCCCCGAGGACAGCCATGAAGAGAGCCCCCGTGAGGGGCCAGTCGCTCAGCGAGACGCCGATCGCCATGCAGACCGCCGTGAGCGGCCCCGCCACGAGCGCGGGGCCCCGGCCCACGAGCAGGCCCACTCCCGCGGGCAGCATCCCCAGGTAGACGAGCGTGCCGTCGTGCTTCCACGGCGAGAGCATGAGCGCGACCATGGGGGCCACGAGCAGCAGGACCAGGCCGATCTTCTTGGCGTTCATCGTGTCGACTCCTCGGCTGCACCGGGCGCGGTCGGAGCAGCCGGCGCGGGCGCCGCGACCAGCGTCAGGCAGAACGGGTGCCCCACAGGGTCCGCGTAGACGCGGAACGGGTCGTCGGCGTGGCCCTCCTCGGCGGGGGTCCCGGTCAGCGGCCGAGCACCGGCTGCGACCGCGTGCGCGTGGCCCGCGTCCAGGTCGGGGACCGCGACGTCGAAGTGGACCCGCGCGCCCGTCCGCCACGGCGGGACCTCGGCGTCGGACCGCTGGAAGGCGAGCCGTGGGCCGGGGCCGGGCGGCACGATCGCGAGCCACTCGTCGCCGTCCGGGTCCGACGTCTCGTGGCCCGGCACGTACTCCCAGCCGAGGAGGCGACGGTAGAACTCCGCGAGGTCACGAGGGACAGGGCAGTCGAGGGAGACCTCGAACAGGGCGAGGGGGCTCATGGCCCACACCCTAGGGCGGGCCGGGGCGTTCGGCTCGGCGAAGCGGCGGGGCGGCGGGTGAGGGGAATGCTGCTGGGCCGGTGTCGCCAGGGGCCGGGGTCAGAAGGGCACGCGGCCGCCACACCCCGGGATCGCGACACCGTCCACGCGCATCTGCACGCGCCAGCTCCACCCTGCGTCGATGCCCAGGAGGTCGTTCGCGGGGATCTCGATCGTCCCGGGACTCGTCGGGTCCGCACCGAAGCCGGTGCCGTCGGTGTCGAGCCGGCTCGAGTACTCGAGCCGGCTGCCGTCCGGGCTCGTGAGGACCGCCTCGAGCGACACGTCGGCGTCGGCCGGGAGGCTGCCGTCCCAGGCGAGGGTGATCTCCGACCTCTCGCCCGTGGACGGCAGCGGGTGGGTGACTCCCCAGCGCGAGATGGTGCCCGTACCGGCCGAGGTGAAGGTCGCCTCGCTGATCTGCGGCATGCCGGGTCCGGTCGTCGGGTCGCCCGTGGTGCACATGGCCGACGACGCAAAGTTGCCGCTCGTGGACGAGGTGGGGCCCACCGTGAACAAGGCGCCTGCGGTGCACAGGACGACGGCGCTCGCGGTGACGACCCGTGCGCCCGGTCGCCCCGGTCGCACGAGGGGAGCGATCCACGGGTGCGGCGCGGGGGAGCGGGACTGCACGACGACCGTCGAGAGGAGGCTGTCGGCGAACGTGCGGCGCTCCGCGTCCCACAGCGGACGGAGGTAGCCGATGCAGAAGATCGCGTCGAGGAAGTGCGCGAGCCAGCGCAGGACCGTGGTCACGAGCCCGACGGGTCGCCCCGAGTCCCGGTTGACGACGACGATTCCCACGGCCCGCTTGCCGGGCGTCGCGCCGGTGTAGGCCTGGAGCAGCGTCGTCGTGAGCACCGCGCCGAGCATCCACGCGCTCTCGGACCACCGGAGGTCGGCGATCGCGAGGCCGAGACTTCCGTCGTTGTCGAGACCGGGGAGCATGCTCGGGGCGAGGCCGGGGCCGACGACGACGAACATGAGCCCGGCCAGGATCGCGTTGTCGAGCAGGAAGGCCACAACGCGCCGCGACCACCGTGCGTACGGTCCGAACGGCGGGGCGTCCGCGGGGTCGAGCAAGGTCAGGTCGTCCCGGCTGTGGTGCCCTGCCGGCGTCGTCATGATGTCCCCCATGGGGACGAGGGTCCCAGATCGGCGGGGGATTGTCAGGTGCCCGGCGGACCCCCCGGGTCAGGCCGTCGCGCCCACGGGGGTCGTGCTCGCCGACGGCTCGACCGGCAGCTCGACCGGCAGCTCGTGCAGGGCCGCGACGAGGGGTGCGAGCTCCTCGACCTGGCAGGCCTCGTCGAGCGCCTCCTCGAGGGCCGCGTCGTGGGTGGGCCGGGCCTGGCGCAGGAGCTGCTCACCCTGCGGGGTGAGCTCGGTGTAGATGCCGCGGCGGTCGTCCTGGCAGAGGATGCGCGTGAGCAGGCCGCGGTCCTCGAGGCGGTTGACCAGGCGGGTCGTGGCGCTGCTGCTCAGGGCCGCGGCCCGCGCGAGCTGCTGCATGCGCATGTGCCAGCCGTCCTGGCGCGAGAGCGCGTCGAGCACGGTGTACTCGACGACCGAGAGCCCGTGGCCGGCCTGGAGCGCTCGTTCGAGCGCGGCGTCGAGGATGCCGTGCAGCGCAGCGAGCGTGCGCCAGCCCTGCGAGCGGATCTCGACCGCGTCGTCCCCGATGCCCATGCGTGCCTCCTGTGCCTGTCGTGACGTCGCTCTCAACTATACCGCTTGTGTGAACTACCGGCGCGTGCAACTATTTAGGAGGCGCCTGCAACTACTGCACGCGCCGGTTGTTGCACACACGCTGCGGCGCGCGGTGCCTGACACAGACAAGGAGCAGCGCATGCCGCTGGGTCTTCTCGCCCTCGCCGTCGGGGGCTTCGGGATCGGGCTCACCGAGTTCGTCATCATGGGACTTCTGCCGGAGGTCGCGGCAGAGTTCGGCGTGACCGAGGCCGTCGCCGGCTACCTCATCTCGGGCTACGCACTCGCGGTCGCCGTCGGCGCGATCGGCCTCACGGCCGCCGTGATCCGCCTCGACCGCAAGACGGTCCTCGGCAGCCTCATGATCCTGTTCATCGCCGGGAACCTGGTCTCGGCCCTCGCCCCCACCTACGAGCTGCTGCTCGCCGGACGCGTCCTCGCGGCGCTGTGCCACGGTGCGTTCTTCGGGATCGGCGCGGTCGTGGCGGCCGACATGGTCGCCCCCTCCAAGCGTGCGGGCGCCATCGCGATGATGTTCGCGGGCCTCACGACCGCCAACGTCCTGGGCGTGCCGTTCGGGACGTTCCTCGGCCAGCAGTACGGCTGGCGCTCGACGTTCTGGGCCATCACGGCCATCGGCGTGGTCGCGCTCGTCGGGATCCTGCTGCTCGTGCCGTCCACGCGCCGGGCGTCCGGCGCGCACGGCGCTGCGGCCGCCCGCACCACCTCGACGCCCCCCGCGCACGGCGACCCCGCCCTCCCGGCGGGAGCGACGCCGTCGGGCACCCCGTCCCTGCGGACCGAGCTCGCAGCCTTCCGCAACCCGCAGGTCTGGTGGTCCATCCTCGTGACCGTGCTCGGGTTCGGCGGCATGTTCGGCGCGTTCACCTACATCGCGTTCACGGTCACCGAGGTCGGTGGGTTCGCGACCACGAGCGTGCCCTGGCTGCTCGTGCTGTTCGGGGTGGGGCTGTTCGTCGGCAACTTCCTGGGCGGCAAGGCCGCGGACCGGTACCTGACCACGAGCCTCCTCGTGATCCTCGCCGTGCTGACCGTGATCCTCGCGGTCTTCGCGCTCACCGCGACGAGCCAGGTCATGACCCTGGTCTCGCTGTTCCTCATGGGGGCGTTCGGGTTCGCGACCGTCCCCGGCCTCCAGATGCGCATCATGGGCCACGCGCAGGCCGCCCCGACCATGGCGTCCGGCGCCAACATCGCCGCGTTCAACGTGGGCAACGCGCTGGGCGCGTGGATCGGCGGCCTGGCCATCGCGGCCGGGCTCGGCTTCACCTCGCCCCTGTGGGCGGGCGCCGCGCTCACGCTGCTCGCGGTCGTGGCGCTGGGCGTCGCGACGCTCCAGGAGCGGCGCACGGCCGTGACGCCCACCCCGGCTCCGCTCACCACCGTCCCCGCGGCCTGACCCGCCGCCCCCGCCACCCTCAGGAGAAACCATGACCAGCACCACCACCGTCCCCGCGGTCGCACTGCCCGGCAGGACGAGCATCCCGCAGCTCGGCTTCGGCGTCTTCCAGGTGCCCGACGGCGAGACCGCCCAGGCCGTCTCGCTCGCCCTGGACGCGGGCTACCGCAGCATCGACACCGCCGCGGTCTACGGCAACGAGGCGGGCGTCGGCGCGGGCATCGCGGCGTCGGGCCTGCCCCGTGACGAGGTCTTCGTGACGAGCAAGCTGTGGATCGACTCGCTGTCGCGCGAGGCCGTGCGCCCCGCGTACGAGAAGAGCCTCGAGCTGCTCGGGCTCGACCGCCTCGACCTGTACCTGATCCACTGGCCCGCACCGGGCCTGGGCCGGTACGTCGAGGCGTGGGAGGAGCTCGTCGCGCTGCGCGAGGCGGGGCTCGTCGGCGAGATCGGGGTCTCGAACTTCCAGCCCGCGCACCTCGACGCGATCATCGCGGCCACGGGCGTGACACCGGCCGTGAACCAGGTCGAGCTGCACCCGGCATTCGCGCAGCGCGCCCTGCGCGAGCGCCACCGCGAGCTCGGGATCGTGACCGAGGCGTGGAGCCCGCTGGGCCAGGGCACGGTGCTGGGTGACCCGGTCCTGGGGGCGATCGCCGACGCGCACGGCGTGACGCCCGCGCAGGTCGTGCTCCGCTGGCACCTGCAGGCCGGGACCGTCGCGATCCCCAAGTCGGTCACGCCCGAGCGCATCGCGGCGAACCTCGACGTGCTGGGCTTCGAGCTGTCGGCCGAGCAGGTCGCGGCGATCGACGGGCTCGACCGGACCGACGGCCGGATCGGGCCGGACCCGGACACGTTCAACGGCTGAGCTGCTGCTGCCGCCCGCGTCGCCGAGAAGTGAGTAGATGCCCCTGATCCCCGCGGATCAAGGGCATCTACTCACTTCTCGGTAGGCCGCACGCCCCCAGTGCCCCCCGTGCCACCCGGGAACGCGTGCCGCCGCGCCCCCAGCACGATCCCCACGACCGGCACCGCGAGCGCGAGCGTCGCCCACGGCAGCGCACCGGACCCGCCCGCACCCAGCACCACGCCGCCCACGATCCCGCCCAGCGCGAGCGCCCCGTTCCACGAGGTGACGAATGCGGACTGCGCCACGTCCGCGGCAGGACCGGCGGCCCGCGCGAGCGCGGTCTGGAACAGGGTCCCGCTGCCGCCGAACGCGAAGCCCAGCGCGGCGACCGCGGCGTAGACCGCGACGGGGGAGTCCGCCGCGACCGCGAGCGTCAGGCCTGCGGCCCCCAGGAGCGAAGCGGCGAGGACCGTCATGACGCGCAGGTGCGTGTCGATCAGGGCGCCGATCACGACGAGGCTCGCGAACGACGTCGCACCAAGCACCGCGAGCAGCACCCCGGTCTGCGCGCCGAGCCCGACGTCCTCGAGGAACACCGCGACGTAGGTCGAGAACACGTTGTAGGCCAGGACCGTCAGGCCCGTCACGACCACGACCGGCGCGACGCCGGGCAGCCGCAGCGCCCGCCCGATCGGCACCTGGGTGCCGCGCGGCTCGCCCGGGAAGTCCCGCACGCCCCAGCGCACCCACGCCGCCAGCCCGAGGCTGAGGATCGTCATGGCGCCGAACGCCCAGCGCCACCCGACGGTCGCGCCCAGCGCGGTCCCGGCCGGGACGCCGAGAGCCAGCGCGAGTGGCGCCCCGCCCATCGCGATCGCGAGCGCCCGCCCGGCCTGCTCCGGCGCGGCGAGGCGCCGTGCGTACCCGGCGAGCAGGGCCCAGGTCAGCCCGGCGACGAGCCCGGCCGCGAAGCGCGCGCCGAGCGTCAGCGCATAGCTCGACGACACGGCCGTCACGGTGTTGGCGACCACGAACCCGGCGATCGTCGTGAGCAGCAGGCGGCGCCGGGGCCAGCGGGCCGTGGCGCGGCTGAGGGGGATCGCGGCGACGATCGCCCCGATCGCGAAGACCGTGACAGTCTGCCCGGCGGCGCTCGCGGACACGCCGAGGTCGGCGCCCAGCGCGGGCAGCACACCTGCGGGCAGCACCTCGGTGAGGAGCGTGACGAACCCGGTCGCGGCCAGGGCGAGCAGGGGCAGCAGGGGGAAGCGCGTGCCCGACGGCGGAGCGTCCGCGGGCGCGTCGGTCCGGTCGGGGAGCGTGGTCGTCCGGGGCGCAGGGGGCGCAGCGGACGTCGAGGGACCCGCCGGCGTGGCGAGCGCAGCGGGCGAGACAGACGCGGTGGACGTCGGGGGAGCGTCGGTCGACGGCTCGGTCGGAGTGGTGCACGTGGTCATAGGGTTAGCATGAATGTCTGACATGGGTGTGAAGGTCAAGCCCGACCCGCGAGAGGGGTGCATCACATGCGCATCGGCGAGCTGTCCCGCCGCACCGGCACGGCCACACGCCTGCTGCGGTACTACGAGGAGCAGGGGCTCCTGACCCCGCAGCGCGAGGAGAACGGCTACCGCGAGTACGGCGAGCACCTCGTCGACCGGGTGCTCCAGATCCGGGGCCTGCTGGAGGTGGGCTTCCCGACGCGGATCATCGCCGAGCTGCTGCCCTGCCTCAACCAGCCCCGCGAGATCCACCTGCAGAACGCGTTCCCGGACAAGATCGCGCTGCTCGAGACCGAGCTGGCCCGGATGACCGAGCGCATCGAAACCCTCACGAGGAACCGTGACGCGATCGCGGACTACCTCGAGGCCATCAGGGTCGATGCGGCGCCGGCCGATGTGGTGCGCGGGTCGGCCGCTCTCGCCGAGAAGTGAGTAGATGCCCCTGATCCGGGCGATCCAGGGGCATCTACTCACTTCTCGCTCACACCTCCGTCGTCGGACCGCTCGGCGCCGGTCGGGGTCCGGCGCTGGCCCGTTCAGGTGGGTCGGGCACGAGGTGCGCGAAGAACGGGTCGCGTCGAGCGGCCGAGACGTAGTGCCCGGGCTGCTTGGCGAAGGCGCGGTCCAACCACGACTGCACGCGCGCGACGGCGGCCTGCCTGGTCGGCGCCCCCGGGTCGGGCGGCACCACGGTTGCCGCGATACAGGCGATGCCGTAGTCGACCCAGCCCGGGAGGACGTCCGGGTAGGCGGCCCCCCAGTCGGGCTCGATCGTCGTGAGCTGGTGCGAGGCGTCGGACAGGAACACGGCCGGACCTGGGTCGAGATGCCCTCGGCGCATGAGCTCCGCGTGGCGCTCGACGTTGTGCGCGGTCCGTCGGATAGCGTCCCACCGCGCCCGCCGCGGGGTGCTCTCGCGCAGGTCGACGGCGGCCTTCCTCGTGGACTCCAACGCCGCTGCCAGGTCGTGCCGCATCTCGCCCGTACCACCAGCGGCCGACCAGTTGAGGCTGCTGATCGCCCGGTTGTAGCAGGCTCGCATGATGGTCGCGCGGCACCGGACCGCCTCCCTCAGCCACCGGTCGCGTGCGGCCGGGAGGACGTGCGGGGCATAGCCGAAGAGCTCGTCGAGCCGTGCCGACGCTGCCTGCTCGACGCCGTGGAGCGCCCCGAGTCGCACCTGCCAGTCCTGCGGGGCGGCGGCCGGATCGTCGCCCTCCCTCCGGAGGTCGAGGACCGCGAGGTTGAGCCGGGCCGCGAGCATCTGGGGATCTGCGGCGCGCGCCCGGAGCAGAGCCTGGCGGGCGGCCCCCTTGTCGCCGGCGGCGAGGAGCGCGGCGGAGTCGGCGAAACGGAGGACCGCGACCTCGGACCTCGTCCCGAGCACGGCGACCCGGTGGCGCTTCACGGTGGTCTGGAACGCGATCCAGACGGCGGCCTGTGGCAGCAGGCCGAGGTACGTCGCCCGCTCGACGGGGGCGGTGTCGTCCAGGGGGTGGAGCGTCCGGGTCTCGAGGAGCCTGCCGGACCGCTTCCTGATCGACACCGTCACACCGACCTTCCCGCCCTCGTCGTGCAGGAGGGCCGAGACGTGCCGCACGCGCAGACGTCGGAACCACGTCCAGAACTCCACGACGGCCTTGAAGCCCGACGGCATCCCGTCGATGTCGGGGAGCGTGAGGTCGGTGTCCGGGCCCGTCGAGATCCGCATGGCAGGTGTCGACTCGGCGAGGTCGTCGAGCCGGCGCGGGAGCATCTCGGCCCATGCCTGGGCGACGTCGTCGGCCTTCCCCGCGGTCACTGCCTGGGTCGCGGGGTCGATCCGGTAGGGCGGGCGACGGACCCACGTCCACAGCACGAGGTAGATCAGTGCGAGCCCTGCGAGGCACCAGGCCACGACCGTGAGCCACGTCCTGCCGTCCTCGTCCCACCAGTCCACGACGGTCTCCGGAGGGCTCGGGGCCAACAGGTCCTGCAGGGCCTGGTCGAGCTTCTTCGGGTCCACCTTGCCCTCCTCGACCGCCGTGAGGAGCAGCTCGCGGGCCTCGGCGCGGTGGCCCAGGTCGACGAGCCGGGCGGCGGCCACTGCGGCCTCGGCCGGCGGGGCCTCGGACCCCGGGTCCGACGTCAGTCCGTCGAACGCTGCAGTCAGCCCCAGGTCGAGCGCGAGCGCCCGGGCGTAGGAGGTGTCGGCTGCGCTGCGGAGCTCGGCTGCCGCCTCGGTGTCGGTGGCGACGCGGCCGGCCTCCGCGTCCAGCCCCTGTGCCCGACGCAGGAGCACCGCGGCCTCGGCGACCGACCCCTCGGCCTCGGCCAGGACCGTGGCGTCGCAGGCAGTCTCACCTGCGGCCTCGACCTGGGCCGCGGCGACGAGCGCTGCGCTCGGACGATGGGAGGTCGCCAGCTCGATCACGTTCTGGCACGAGGGCGGCGGCGACTCGTCGACAGCTGCCTGGGCGCTCGCGCCGAGCGGGAGCAAGGTGCTGAGGGCGAGGGCGGAGAGGAGCGGAAGAGCTGATCGAGCGCGCATGTCGGCCACCTCGTCGTGGTTGCGCCGAGCCGTCGCCCGGCGGACCTGCTGGCCCTGCCCCTGAGGGTAGAGAGGTCGGCCGGACCGTGGACGTGGCAGGACGCAGGCGCGCGAACGGGTGAAATCAACCGGCGCTCTCGCCGAGAAGTGAGTAGATGCCCCTGATCCGGGCGATCCAGGGGCATCTACTCACTTCTCGGTGGCCCGGCTACCGGGTGGCCAACCGGGCCGCCGAACGCCCGTGCCACCTCACCGCAGCGGGTCGAACGCCCTGATCTCCTGCGGCACCGTCCCCGTCACGATCTGCTCGGCGAGCAGCCTGCCCGTCGCGGGGCCGAGCACGATGCCCCACATCCCGTGCCCGCCCGCGACGTACACGCCGGGAGCCCGCGTCGCACCGACGAGCGGCAGCCCGTCGGGGGTCACGGGCCGGGAGCCGACCCACTCGTCGTGCCGGTCGTCGAGGTCGACGCCCTGGAACAGGTCGCGCACCGACGCGAGGATCGCGTCGATGCGCCGCGGCTGGAACGGTTCGTCGGGACCGCGGAACTCCATGGTCCCCGCGATGCGGAACCGCCCCTGGTACGGCGTGCACGCGACGCGGCGGGACGGCAGGTAGATCGGCTGCTCGACGGGCAGGTCGGTCTTGACCGTGAACGAGTAGCCGCGCCCGGCCTGGACGAGCGTGCGCACGCCGAGCGGTCGCGCGAGCCCGGGCAGCCAGGCACCGGTCGCGAGGACCGCGACGTCGGCGACCACGGGGTCCTGCCCGTCCACGAGCGCCTGCGCGCCACGCCCCTCCTGGGCGCGCAGCCCGGTGACGGTCGCACCGGTCACGATGCGCCCGCCGCGCGCACAGACCGCGTCGCCCAGCGCGCCGACGAACGGCCCGGGCTCGATGAACCGCTGGCCCTCGAGGGCGTAGACCGCGCGCACGCGGTCGGTGAGCTGCGCAGGACGTCCGACGGCGCCGCTCGCTCCGGGTGCTCGGCTCGCGTCCGGGGACGTCGAGGCGGAGGCGTGCCCGACGGCGCCGCTCGCCCCAGGTTCTCGGCCCCCGCCTGGCCGTGTCGCGGGGGTGGCGTGCCCGACGGCATCGCTCGCGCCGGTGCCCAGACCCGCGTCCGGGTGCGACGGACCGGAGCGGTGAGCTGCGCCGTCGGGCTGGTCGATGCGTCGCAGCGGGACCACCTGCCCCGCAGCCTCGACCTGGGCGATCTCGTGGAGGAACGGCGCGGCCTGCCTCTCGTCCTCGAACCCGATGACGAACGGCCCGGGGGTCGAGCGCGCGGCGACGCCGTGCGCGCTGAGCTCGTCGAACGCGTCGAGCGCGAGCCGGTCGATCGGGGTGAGCGCCGCCATGGCGCGGTCCCACGCGCGCCTGTTCGCGTGCGCCGCGAAGCGTGCGAGGAACGACCACAGGCGCGGGTCGAGCCGTGCCGGGACGTGCAGGGGCGCTGCCGGGTCGAGCAGCGCCTTGGGGGCGTAGGTCCACAGCGTGGGGTCGGCGAGCGGCATGGCCATGCCGGGCGTGAGCCAGCCGGCGTTGCCCCACGACGAGCCTGCGGCGACGCCCTCGCGGTCGAGGACCGTGACCTCGACACCGCGCTCCTGCAGGTGCCAGGCGGTCGCGAGACCCACCATGCCTGCCCCGACGACGACTGCCGTGCGGGGAGCGCGTGAACCGGTGGGGGTGGTGCGAGACGGGGTGGCCATCGGGGCTCCTTTGCCCTGGGACGAATTCGACCCGGCCTCGAGGATGCTGAGGCCGGGTCGTGGGAGACGGGTTGCGCCTCACCTCCAATGTTGGAGGGATCTTCGGTAGGGTTCAAGGCGAGCAGCCCGATCTTCGGCAACTGGCCCGCTCCACGAACATCCTTCTGCCGAGCAGGACGAAAGGGCGAGCATGCCGAACGACGTTCGGGCCGGGGCGGCCCACGTCCAGGCCGTGGTCCTCGACGAGACCGACCGCCGCATCCTCGCGCTCCTCGAGGCCGACGCGCGGGCCACGAACAAGGCCGTCGCGGACGCCGTGGGGATCGCGCCGTCGACGTGCCACACGCGCATCCGCTCGCTCCAGGAGCGCGGGGTCATCCAGGGGTTCCGCACCGAGGTGGACCCCGCGGCCATGGGGCGCAGCCTCCAGGCGCTCATCGCGATCCGCCTGCACTCGCACGCCCGCTCGGGGCTCACGGCGTTCCGCGACTACCTCGCGGGCCTGCCGAACGTCGAGGGCATCTACTTCGTGACGGGGGACCGCGACTTCATGGTGCACGTCGCGGTGCGGGACTCGGCCGCGCTGCGCGACCTGGTCGCGAGCACGCTGAGCGTGCGCCCCGAGGTCGCGGGCACGAGCACGACGCTGATCTTCGACTACCTCAAGCCCTGAGCGTCGCCTCGCTCGTCGGCCAGACGGTCGAGGAACGGTGCGACGAGCTCCTCGACGCTGCTCCACACGTCGTCGAGGGGGGTGCCGGACTCGATCATGCGTGAGGCGGAGTTCACCACCGCGTTGACCAGCTCCGCCGAGCGGGCGGCGTCTCGGGCCCCGAGCGCCTGCAGCGCGTCACCCAGCGGCCGCACGAGCTCGTCGTGCATGGCGCGAGAACCTTCCATCACGGCGTTCGTCGGACCGATGGTCGCGAGGGCCGTCGCGAGGGCGTGCTCGCCCTGGGCGACGAGCTCGAGGTTCGCGCGGACGTAGGCGACGACGCGGTCGCGGTCGTCGGGAGCCGCGTCCATGGCTCGTGCGACCGTGGCGGACCACCGGGGGAAGACGTCCTCGACCATGGCGAGCAGCAGGTCGTCCGCCGACCGGAAGTACTGGTACAGGCTGGGGCGGGCCAGACCCGCACGTTCGGCGAGCGCCGCGAACGTCGGCGGTCGGCCCGTCTCGGCGAGGAGCGACCGGGCGGCATCGAGGAGCACGCGCATCTGCGCCGCACGGTGCTCGGCGACGGTCGGGGCGCTGATGCGGGGCACGGCTCTCCTCACGGTGGCTTCCCTGCCCCGCCCGGGGCAGGGAAGCGTGGATCAAGCGCTCAGTCTCCCATCCTCCATGTGGACGACGCGGTCGCAGTGCTCGAGCACGTCGTGGTCGTGGGTCACCATGACGGTCGCGACGCCGTGCTCGTGGGTCTCTGCTGCGAGCAGCCGGACCACCTCGTGGCTGCGCGCACGGTCGAGGGCCGCCGTGGGCTCGTCGACGAGGAGCAGCGCGGGCGCGGTGACCAGGGCACGGGCGATCCCCACGCGCTGTCGCTCTCCGCCGGACAGCTCGTGCGGTCGTCGGCCGGCCTTGTGCCCCATGCCCACCTGCTCGAGCAGGGTCAGGGGGTCGCGCCCCCGGTCCTTCCCGCCCGAGACGTGGAGCGCGAACCGGAGCTGGTCGAGCGCGGTCAGCGCCGGCAGGAGGTTGCCGGACTGGAACACGAAGCCGATCCGCTCGCGTCGTAGCGCGGCCTGGCCGGACGAGGGCAGGGCCGAGATGTCGGCGCCGTCGATGCGGACCGTCCCCGAGGTCGGCCGGGTCAGTGCCCCGGCGACCGCGAGGAGGCTCGACTTGCCTGCCCCCGAGGGGCCGAGCACCGCGAGCAGCTCGCCCGGTGCGACGTCGAGGTGCACGTGGTCGAGGGCCCTGACGGTCGAGTCGCCGTCGCCGAGCGTGAGGGAGACGTCGTCGAGCACGAGCCCGGCGCCGGTCGGCGCGGACGTGTCTGCGATCTGCTGGGTGGGGTGCGTCATCGTTGGCCTCCGAGAGCCGTCAGGGGATCGACGTGGGCGATGCGACCGACCGAGGCGGCGGCGCCCGCGAGGCCGAGACCGACGAGCAGCACCGCGGCGAGCGCGAGGGGCCCGGCCTCGAGGGCGAACGGCATGGGGGTCGAGGTGAGCAGCGCGCCGAAGCCCACGCCCGCGACCATGCCCACCGCGGTGGACACCACGAGGAGCACCGCCGCCTGGCCGAGGGCGTCGCGCACGAGGTACGACGTCGAGGCGCCCATGGCGCGGGCCACGGCGATCTCGTGCTTGCGCTGGATGGTCCAGACCGTGAAGAACGCACCGACGACGAGGGCCGAGATCGCATAGAGGAAGACCTGGATGAGGTTGAGCGTGAGCGTCTCGGCCGCGTAGCCCGGCGACCCGTCAAAGGACTCGGTGAGCGAGACGGCCGTGGTGCCCGCGGCGGCGTCGCCGGCCGCGAGGTCGATCTCGGTGCCGTCGGCGGGGGCGAGCGCGACGGCGGTCGCCTCGTCGTACGCCTCGGGACGCACCTCGGCGGCGTCGGTCGCGCCGGCGTGGATCTCCTGCCAGGTCGTCAGCGGTACGTAGGCGACGTCGACGTGCCCGAACGTGTGCTGCCCGTCGAGCACGCCGACGATCGTGAGCTCGGTGCCGAGCCGTTCGATCGTCACGGTGTCCCCGATGCCGAGGCCCAGGTCGGCCACCGTCTCGCTGACGACGATCCCGTGCGGGTCCCCGAGGATCTCCCCGGTGGCCACGTCGGCCGTGGACGGCGCGACGAACGACCCCGGCTCGACGCCGAAGAGGGCCAGGTCGACGGCCTCGCCGCCGGGGCCCTCGGCGTTGACGAGCTGGTTGCCGAACAGTGCTGCGTCGGCGACGTCGTCGCGGGCGGCCCAGTGCTCGGCCTGCTCGCGGTCGACCGTGCTGCGGGAGAACGCGGAGTCGACGGAGGTGTCCGCGCCGAACGCGAAGGCCGCGACGGGCAGCTTCTTGAGGCCGGACACGCCGTCGTTGACGAGTCCCGAGGACAGGCCCGACAGGAGGACGACGAGCACGGACACGAGCGCGACGACACCCCCCATCAGGGCGAATCGTGAGCGCGCGAACGACAGCTCGCGCCACGCGAGAAACATGGTGCTCCTTCCGGGCCGGCACGGGTTGCCGACGCCTTGTCGGTAAGGATACCAACGTCGCGTCGGCAACTTGTGCCGTCCCGGGGCCGTCAGAGCGCGAGCGCCCGCGCCTCCTTGTCCGGGTCGAGCCCCACCCGGGGGCGGTCCGCGCGCTGGGGGGCTCCGCCGTCGGGCCGGGTCTGCAACCAGGCCCACGTGTCCGCGACCGTCTCCTCGACAGGCCGGTTGCGCAGGCCCGCCGCGATCGCGCGCGACACGTCGCCGCGGTGCAGCGTGTCGTGCAGCTCGCCCGGGGGGAGCCAGACGGGCAGCTCGGTCCAGGGCGCGATGCCCGCGGCCTCGATCACGTCGGGAGCGGTCCAGCGCAGCTCGGCGTCCGAGCCGGTCGCGGCCACGCACGCGTCGAGCAGCTCGCCCATGGTCGCGTGCCCGCTGGGGCTCACGACGTTGAACGGCCCGCTCAGGCCCTGCTCGGTCGCGTCGAGCACGAACGCCGCGAGGTCGCGCGCGTCCACGTACTGCAGGGGCAGCTCGCGCGGCCCGGGGGCGAGCACGGGTCCGCCGCGCGCGACGCGCTGCAACCACCACGGCAGGCGCCCGACGTTCTCCCACGGCCCCAGGATCAGGCCCGCCCGCGCGAGGATCGCGCGGTGCCCGAACGACTCCTCGACGGCCAGCTCGCCGCCGCGCTTGGCGCGCGCGTAGTCGACGTCGGCGCCGTCGTCGGGAGAGGCCTCCACGACGGGGGCGTCCTCGGCGAGGCCCGCGCCCGTCGGGTACGTGTAGACCGACCGGCTCGACACGTACACGTACCGGCCCACGCGGTCGTCGAGCAGGCGCGCGGCGTCGCGCACCGCGCTCGGCGCCCACGACCACGTGTCGACCGCGACGTCCCACTCGCCCGCGGCCAGGGCGTCCAGGCCCCCGACGGCGGAGCGGTCGCCGCGCAGGTCCCGCACCCCGGGCGGTGCGTCGCGCGTCCCCCGGTGGAACATGGTGACGTCCCAGCCACGGGCCAGGGCGTCGTCGACGACCGCCCGACCCACGAACTCCGTCCCGCCCAGCACCAGCAACCGCGTCCCGTCCGTCATACCCCGACTCTGCACGCTGCGAGGCGGGTGCGAAAGCCCGCGACGCCCGTGGCAGACGGCGCGGCGCGTGCGATAGTGACCCAGCCGCTCGTCGGGTAGCGGTGCGCGGGACGAGACGGGGTGCCGGGAGGGAAGAGTCGGATGGCCGGTCGTCGGGTGCGCGTGCCGCTGTGGTCGGTCGCCGTCGTGCTGGCCGGGATCGTCGTCGCGGTCGGGTGGCTCCCGCTCGACGCGGCCGGGGAGCTGGCCGAGCGGGTCGGGCCGATCCTGCTGTTCCTCGTCGCGATCACGGTCGTCGCGGAGATGTGCGCGGCCGCAGGCCTGTTCGACGCCGCAGCCTCCTGGGCGGTCCGGCTCGCCCGGGGGAGCCGTCTACGGCTGTGGGGCCTCGTGGTCCTGCTCGCGTGCGTGTGCACGATCGTGCTCTCGCTCGACACCACGGCCGTGCTCGTCACGCCCGTGGTCCTGACCCTCGCGCGACGGACGGGGAGCAGGCCCCTGCCCTTCGCGCTCACGGTCCTCGCGCTCGCCAACACCGCGTCGTTGCTGCTGCCCGTCTCCAACCTGACGAACCTGCTCGCGGCCCACCGCTTCGCGAGGCTCGAGCCCGGGACCTCGTACACCGCGACCATGTGGCTGCCCGCCCTGGTCGTGATCGCCGTGACGGTCCTCTACCTGTTCGTGGCCCACCACCGGGACCTGCGCGGGACCTTCGACGCGGTCGCGCCCACCACGGAGCGGGACCCCGTGCTCCTGCCGCTGGCCGCGCTGGTGACGGTCGCGCTCGGGGTGTGCTTCGCCGTCGGGCTGCCCGTGGCGCTCGTCGCGCTGGCCGGGGCCGTGCTGCTCCTGGCCGTGACGCTCGTGCGGCGTCGCGACCTCGTGGCCCCCGTCGGAGAGCTCGTGCCGTGGCGGACCGTGCTTGTCGTCGCGTCGCTCTTCGTGGCGGTCGAGGCGTGGCAGGTCCACGGCCTCGGCGACCTGCTCGCCCGGTTCGCGGGGACCGGGAACGGGACCGGGGACCTGCTCCAGGTCGCCGGGGCGGGGGCCGTCGCAGCCAACGCGGTCAACAACCTGCCCGCCTACCTCGCGCTCGAGCCCGCGGCCGCGGGCGACCCCGCGCGGCTCGCGGCGCTCCTCGTCGGGGTGAACGCCGGCCCGCTGATCACGCCGTGGGCCTCGGTCGCGACCGTGCTCTGGTGGGTCCAGTGCTCACGGCACTGGATGGGCTTCCGCGAGGTCGGCTGGTGGCCGCTCGTGCGCCAGGGCCTGGTCCTCGCGCCCCTGGCCGTGGTCGCCGGGGCGCTCGCGGTCGCGGCGGTCGCGTAGGCCCACCCGCGGGCGAGCCTCAGGCCCGCACGCCGATCCACAGCGTCCCGTGCTCGAGCCCGACGCTGCGGTGCTCGACGAACCCGATCGACCGCATCCCCTCGACGCGTGCCGGGTCGACGATCGCCGTGAACAGGGGCCCGTCCACGGGGAGCCCGTCGAGGGAGTGCTGGGCGCTCGCGGGCGCGTCGACGAGGCGGCGCAGCGTGTCCGTCCGGTCCGCGCCCTCGACGTCGGGGGCCACGGCCGCCGCGACGAGGACGAGGCGCGGGCGCACGGCGTCGAGCGCGTCGGCGATCGCGGACTGCGCGACGCCCAGCGCCTGGCGGGTCGCGACACGGACCGGCTCGTCGTCGGCCGGCTCGTCGAGCGGGTCGACGCCCACCTCGCGGACCAGGACCTCGCGGAGCTCGTCCTCGAAGGCGGGGACCTCAGGGGGTAGCCACACGGTCGCGGCCCGGAGCCCGTCGGTGTCCTCGGCGACCCAGATCTCGCCCTGCTCGAGGATCCCGTGGCTCAGGACCAGGCGCGTCGCGGACGAGAGCTGCTCGGGGTCGACGGGAGCGTCGGGACGGCCGTCGCCGTCGAGGTCGACCACGGGGTGGTCGGCCGTGAGCAGCCGGGCGACGCCGGGCACGTCGACGAAGCGCGCGCGCCGGACGGTCACGTGCGGCGCCATGGCGGGCGTCTCGACGGACGTCTCGACGGACCCGGGCGGCGCGAGGCGCGCTTCCGTCGCGCTGTGTGCGCCACCCGGCTGGGCGGTGGGGTGCGTGGCGTCGGGCATCGGGTCTCCGGTCCTCGGGGCTGTGGCCTCTCGCCAGTCTGGTCCCGGAGCCTGTGAGGGGACTGTGCGCGAAGATGTGGTGCGCTGCCGAGCGCCGCTCGCCCCGCTGCCCGCGCGACCCCGAGGAGACCCCGTGACCGTCCTGCGCTCGATCCTGCTGTTCGGTGCTGCCGCGCTGTTCGAGATCGGTGGCGCGTGGCTGGTCTGGCAGGGCGTCCGTGAGCACAAGGGGTGGGTGTGGATCGGGGCGGGGATCGTCGCGCTCGGGCTCTACGGGTTCTTCGCGACGCTCCAGCCGGACGCGAGCTTCGGGCGGATCCTCGCGGCGTACGGGGGAGTGTTCGTCGCGGGGTCGCTCGTGTGGGGCATGGCGGTCGACGGTTTCCGGCCCGACCGCTGGGACGTGGCCGGCGCGCTGCTGTGCCTCGTGGGGGTCGCGGTCATCATGTACGCGCCGCGCCCGGAGTGACCCACGCCACTCCCTGGCACGGGGAATAACCTCGGCACCCTCCCGGTTCTCCTCCAAGTACATGCAAATGCATCAACTTGTAGGACGAGGGAGCAACCCCCATGCAGTTCGGAATCTTCACCGTCGGCGACGTCACCACCGACCCCGTCACCGGTCGCACGCCCAACGACACCGAGCGCGTGCGGTCCATGCTCACCATCGCGAAGCACGCGGACGAGGCCGGCCTCGACGTGTTCGCCACGGGTGAGCACCACAACCCCCCGTTCGTCCCGTCGTCCCCCACGACCATGCTCGGCTACCTCGCCGGGCAGACGAAGAACATCATCCTGTCGACCTCCACGACGCTCATCACCACGAACGACCCGGTGAAGATCGCCGAGGACTACGCGATGCTCCAGGTCATCTCGGACGGTCGCATGGACCTCATGATGGGCCGCGGCAACACCGGCCCCGTCTACCCGTGGTTCGGCAAGGACATCCGCGAGGGCGTCAACCTCGCGATCGAGAACTACGCGCTGCTGCGCCGCCTCTGGGAGGAGGAGGTCGTGGACTGGCAGGGCAAGTACCGCACTCCGCTCCAGGGCTTCACGGCCACGCCGCGCCCGCTCGACGGCGTCGCACCCTTCGTGTGGCACGGCTCGATCCGCACCCCGGAGATCGCCGAGCAGGCCGCCTACTACGGTGACGGCTTCTTCCACAACAACATCTTCTGGCCCATCAGCCACACCCAGCAGATGGTCCAGTACTACCGCCAGCGCTTCGAGCACTACGGGCACGGACAGGCGGACCAGGCGATCGTCGGGCTCGGCGGCCAGGTCTTCATGCGCAAGAACTCGCAGGACGCGGTGCGCGAGTTCCGGCCCTACTTCGACAACGCGCCCGTCTACGGGCACGGCCCGTCGCTCGAGGACTTCAGCGCGCAGACGCCGTTGACCGTGGGCAGCCCGCAGGAGGTCATCGACCGCTACGGCGCCATGCGCGAGCACGTCGGCGACTACCAGCGCCAGCTCTTCCTCATGGACCACGCGGGCCTGCCGCTCAAGACGGTCCTCGAGCAGATCGACCTGCTGGCCGGCGAGGTCGTCCCCGTGCTCCGCAAGGAGATGGAGGCCAAGCGTCCCGCCCACGTCCCGAGCGACCCGCCGAGCCACGCCCAGCGCGTCGCGAAGGCCCGTGCCGAGGGCAAGATCGCGGAGCAGGTCGTCGCGGCCGCCGACCACTGGACGGGCAAGACCGCAGAAGACGACATCCAGGCGGCAGAGGCCGCCGAGGGCGCCGTGGACACCGCCCGCAAGGGCTCCGCGTTCGGTCTCTGACCGGACGCCCGCCCGGGGGAGACCCCGGGCGGCCCGGGCCGCCCTTGTGGCCAGGGGCGGCCCGGACCCCAGCACCACCCGGCAGGCCACGAGAGCGCCACGCACCGCCCGCCGCACGCATCGTGCGGCACACTCGAAGAACACTCACGAACCAGGAGCACCACCTCATGACCGCTCGCCAGATCGTCGCGATCTCCGCCGGCCTCGGCCAGCCGTCCTCGACCCGCCTGCTCGCCGACCGTCTCTCCGCCGCCACGGTGGCCGCGCTCGGCGACCTGGGCGTGGCCGCTGAGGTCACGACGGTCGAGCTGCGCGACGTCGCCCACGCCATCACCGACGCGATGCTCACGGGCTTCGCGAGCGGCGACCTCGCCGAGGTGATCGAGAAGGTCACGGGCGCCGACGCGCTCGTCCTGGTCACCCCGCTGTTCACGACCACCTACTCGGGGCTCTTCAAGTCCTTCGTCGACATCCTCGACAAGGACTCGCTCCAGGGCGTGCCCGTGCTGCTGGGTGCGACGGGCGGCACGTCGCGCCACTCGCTGGCCGTCGAGTACTCGATGCGCCCGCTGTTCACGTACCTGCACGCGGACGTCGCGACGACGTCGGTGTTCGCGGCCACGGACGACTGGGCCGCCGAGGGTGACAGCACGGACGGCGCGGGCCCGCTCCCGGCCCGTATCCGCAGGGCGGCCAAGGAGCTCGCGGGCACGGTCGCGGCCCGCGACCCGCGCACCACGACGGGCATGTTCGACGGCGTGCCCTCGTTCGCGCAGATGTTCGGCCGGTAGCCGCGCCGACCGGGTGAAAACGCGGTGTGACCCGCATCACTCACCCGGTCCGCGGTCTCCTTCTGGATGTGCGCCCGACGACGAGGCGCCGACAACCCACCACATCCAGAAAGGCACGTCCATGTCCACCCTCTCCGTCGACGGCCCGGCGATCTCCCGCCGAGGCTCCGTCTCCACCCACCTGAGCGACGCCGTCGACGCCCTCGCTCGCCTCCTGACCCGCTGGTCCGTCCCGGCGCTGCGCGTCTCGCTCGGGCTGGTCTTCCTCGGGTTCGGGATCCTGAAGTTCTTCCCCGGGGCCAGCCCGGCCGAGGTCGTCGCCGAGCGCACGATCGACACCCTGACCCTCGGGCTGGTCCACGGCTCGGTCGCCGTGGTCGGCACGGCGGTCGTCGAGTGCTTCATCGGGATCACGCTCGTCACGGGGTACCTGCTGCGCGCGGGCCTCGTGGTCCTGGCCGGCGCGTTCGTGGGCATCCTCGCCCCGACGGTCCTGTTCTTCGACGAGCTGTTCGGCTCGGGCATGACGCTCCTGGGGCAGTACGTGCTCAAGGACGTGGTCCTGGTCGCCGCCGCGACGGTCGTCGGGGCCTACGCGCTCGGCGCCCGGCTGCGTCGCACGAGCTGAGCGACCCACCAGCAGACGAGCACCACCGGCCGCTCCTCGTCGTCGGGCGCCCCGGGCGCCCCGGGGGCCTCGGCGCCCTCGGCCCCCGTCCCGGGCCGCCGACCCGTGCCCCTGCCAGGGCTGATCACACCACCGAGCAGCCGCTGGTCGGGCCGCAGCGCGAGGGGAACCGCGACCGCGGCCGCCGTCAGGACCCACGCCGAGTAGTCCAGCCCGAGGAACACCCAGATGCTGCCGTGCATCGCGGCGACCGCGAGCACGAACGGGATCCGCGTGACCCGGATCGCGAGCCACAGGGGAGCCGTGAGCTCGAGCGCGAGCGCCCCGCCCGCGAGGGCCTGCGTGAGCACGGGCTGGTCCGCGACGGTCTGGACCCACCGGGCGCCGAACGGGGACCCGCCCGCTCCCTGGCGCAGCACCCAGGACATGTTGTCGCTGAAGACCCACTCGGGGCCGCTGTGCCGCAGCTTCTGCGCTCCGGTCAGGAAGTACACCGTGGCGAGGGTCGCGAGGGCAGCCCGCGGCGGCCATCCCCAGGCCGAGCCACGCAGCGCGGTGCGCGCGGGGCGTGGTGGATCGGCGGCGAGCAGCAGCGCGACCGCGACCGTGACGGTCAGGACGTCGTTGTGCAGCACCTTGCCCGAGCTGCCCCACAGGGCGGTGAGCGCGGTGTAGGTGCACCACGCGAGCACGAACCCGGCACGCCCCCTGCGGTGCGCGACGACGAGCGCGACACCCGTGAGCCCCGCGACCTGGACCGCGACGAGCAGCCACGCGGGCGGGGTCAGGGCCAGCCAGCCCATGACGTTGCCGTGGTCGGTGAGCGCCACGGGGCGGCGGGCGATCGCGGTCCAGTCGCGCGTGGCCAGACGCAGACCGATCACGAGCGCGAGCAGCGTGCGGACCTCGAGCAGCCGGTGCGCCGGGCCGGGGGCGAGCAGCGCCCGGTCGACGGCGAGCGCGGTCCGGCGCAGCGACGACCCGGCGGCACCGCTCACGGTGTGACGTCCAGGACCGTCTCGCGGGACCGCTCGACCCACTGGTCGGCCCCCGCGGGCAGGGTCCGCACGGTGCGCTCGAGCCGCACCGAGCGCACGGTCCGGGGGTCGATCCCGGCCAGCCCCAGCCAGGCCGTCACCATCTCCTGACGCCGGTCGGGCGCGGCGCCCGCAAGGTCCTGGTACTGGCGGGTCGTGGTGGCGAGGGGGGCGGCGCGGTCGGCCGGCCGCACGACGACGTCCCCCTCGGCGGTCGCGGCCACGAGGTCGAGGCTCACCGTCGTGCCCGTGCGCACCTCGCTGAAGAGCCGGTACGCCGTGAACGGCCACAGCTCGGCCTCGACGGCGGCGGTGAGCAGGAGAGCGAGGACGAGCCCGTAGGTCACGAGGCGTGCGCGGCGCTGGCCGGTCGACGGGGAGGCGGGCGCGGCCGCTCGCGTGGTTGCGTCGGGCCACGGCGCGGCCCACGCGGGTCGGCGGCTCTGCGCGGTGCGCGCGTCGTTGCGGAGGGTCACGTCTCGACCCTCCCAAGGGGGAGGGGAGAGGGACATCGGCCCGACGGCGGCTCGCACCTCGGCCCGTGGGTGCGGTCCGCGCGGGGCGGGTTCAGCCCGGGGGCTGATGCGCCGTCGTCGGGTCTTCCGATCCTCCTCCCGGGGCCATGGGCCCTCCCCGGGCGCGCTCGCGCCCTGCGTGCCACGCTGGGCGCATGCCCGACCGGCACGACGACGCGTCAGCCACGCCTCCACCGACGCCCGCCCCCAGCCCGCCGGACGCCCCCGCGCTGCGCACGCTGCTCGAGCTCTCGCTCCCGGCCGTGCTGATCGGGATCGTCGCGGCGGTCGTGCTGTGGGCGCTCGACCAGGCGTCCGCAGCGGTCGAGGACGTCCTGTGGACGGACCTGCCGGGCGCCCTGGGCGTGGACCCCGACGCGCGCTGGTGGATCTTCGCGATGCTGACCGGCGCGGGGCTGCTCGTGGGCCTGGTCGTGTGGCTCGTGCCGGGGCACGGGGGCCGGGACTCGGCGACGACCGAGCTCATCGCGCCCCCGCTGCCGCTGCACGTCCTGCCGAGCCTCGTGATCGTCACGGTCCTGGGGCTGGCCGGCGGCGTGAGCCTGGGCCCGGAGAACCCGATCATCGCGATCAACACCGCGCTGCTCGTGGCCGTCGTCGCGCGGCTGTGGCCCAAGGTCCCCACGGACCTCGTCGTGATGCTCGCGGCGTCAGCGACGATCGGCGCGCTGTTCGGCACCCCGGTCGCGGCCGCGCTCGTGTTCACGGGGGTCGTCGCGGGCTTCCGCAGCGGGGGCCCGCTGTTCGACCGGTTGTTCCTGCCGCTCGTCTCGGCCGGTGCGGGCGCCATCACCATGGACGCGATCGGCCGCCCGTTCGCCGCGATGGACCTGCCCGACCTCGGCATCCCGGACATCGGCGACGTGGGGACCTCCCTCCTGATCGCGACCGCCGCGGCGGGCCTGGCGCTGCTCGGGGTCCTCGCGTTCCCGCACGTGCACCGCTTCTTCCACTCGATGCGCAACCCCGTGCTCTACGTGACGCTCGGCGGCGTGGTGCTGGGCGTCCTGGGGGCGATCGGCGGGCCGCTCACGCTGTTCAAGGGGTCGGAGCAGTCGTTCGAGCTCGTCCAGCAGCGTGCCGACTTCTCGACGTGGAACCTCGTGCTCATCTTCGCGATCAAGCTCGTCGCGCTCGTGGTCGCCGCGGCCGCAGGCTTCCGGGGAGGGCGGATCTTCCCCGCGGTGTTCATCGGGGTCGCGGCCGGCGTCACCGTCAACGCCGCGCTGCCGGGGATCCCGCTCGGACTGTCGATCGCGAGCGGGGTGCTCGGGGTCGTGCTGGCCGTGGGACGCGACGGGTGGGTCGCGCTGTTCGTCGCGGTCGCGGTCGTGGGCGACGTGGGCGTCCTGCCGCTGCTGTGCATCGCGATCCTGCCCGTGTGGCTCCTGGTGCGCAGCGCTCCCGAGATGCTGGCTGCTCCCGACCCGTCGGAGGACCCCCCGACCCCGACGGGCCACCCCTCAGCTGACGGCCCCGTGCCGGGACCGCGGACCGGGACGCCCTAGCCGGACCGCGTCCAAGGGGTCGCCCCGACCTCACTCCCACCCCACGCGCGAGTCCTCGTGCATCTCGGGGCACGTCCCGCCGGGTTCGATGACGGCCTCGAAGTGCCACATCTCGTTCGCGTAGGTCCGGCACAGGCCCAGCTCCGCGCCGTGCTCGCCGAGCCAGAGCGCGCCGTCGGTCGCCCCGACGTCGATCGCCGTGCCCGCCACGTGCGCCGAGGCCTCGGGGGGCAGGACCCACCGCTTGGCCTCCTCGAGCGAGCCACGCTTGCGGACCACGTCCTCGACCACCTGGGCCTGCTCCTCGGCCGACCGCCACCCCGAGACGAGCGTCAGCTCGATCCCGTCCGCGGCCGCGAGCGCCTGCGCCTGCTCGAACCGGCGGACCAGCTCGGGATCGAGCCCGGTCGCGGGTGCCTCGGCCGCCGAGCCGGTCGCGTCCGGGGCTGCTCCGGCGCCACGGCCGGCCTCGGAGACGGCCCCGGCCCCGGACGACGGGGTGTCGGGCGCGAGCAGCCGGTACGCCGAGACCCCGCACGCGACGAGCGCGGCGACGACGACCGCGGCGTACACGCGGTCCGCGGGGCTCCGGGGTCGACGAGCCGAGCCCGCGGACGAGCGACCCGACGGCCACGCCCGACCGGACCGGGCTCGCGGCCTGCCACGTCGCGCAGGTCGTGGGCCCGCGGCGCCCGGGCCCGGCACGAGCGAGTCGAAGGCCGGCGGAGGGGGTGGGGGCACGGGGCTCGGCGGCACGGGCCGGGAGCCGGCAGCGACAGGGGGCGGGGGAGGGACGTCGAAGGTCATGCCTCGACCCTCGCCGCGCGCCCCTGCCCGGGGCATCGCCCCCCGGGGCCGTCGTCCCCCTCGCCACAGGGCGCGTCTCGCCCGGGTGCGTTGGTCCCGGGGACGGACGCGGCGCCGTCGGACACCAGCCCCAGGGCGGACTCGCCGCCGTGCCCGTCCTGGATACGGTGGGAGCGTGCAGCCCACCCGCCGTGCGCCCGAGCGGGCCCAGGACCTCCTCGTCGCGCTCGCGGTCGGGCTGGTCTGGTTCGGCGGAGTCTGGTTCATGTACCAGGGGGACTACTGGATGCCCCGGGACATCCGGTCGTACTGGTGGACCGGCGCCTGGCTCGTCCTGACGCTGGCCCTGAGGAGGGTCGCGCCCGGTGGGGTCTTCTGGGTCACCGTGGTGTTCTACCCGCTCTTCCAGGACGACGCCCTGAGCAACCAGTTCCATCTCGTCCCGCTCCTCGTGGCGGGCTTCGGCGCGACCCGCGAGGGAGCAGTCCCCCCACCGCTCGCGGCGCTCGGTGTCGTCCTGTCGGGCTGGTCGCTGCACATGAGCAGCCTGCACTGGTACGGGCACTGGGAGGTCGTGAGCATGTCGTCGCCCTCGGGGATCCTCACCACGGTCTCCCTGGCGCTCGCGGCCGTGGCGCTCGGGTGGATGGTCCGGCGCATCGCGGTGACGGGCGAGGCCCTGCGCGAGCGCAACGAGGAGCTCACGGCCCTGCAGGGTGCCCTGGCCCAGCAGGCGGTGCACGCCGAGCGCACGCGCATCGCGCGCGAGCTGCACGACGTCGTCGCGCACCACATGTCCGCGATCGTCGTCCGGGCGCAGGCCGCGGACCGCGTCGCGCCCAACCAGCCCCAGGCCCCGGCCGAGGCGGTCACCTGGATCGCCGAGGAGGGCAAGAAGGCGCTGACCTCGATGCGCTCGGTCGTGCACGTGCTGCGCCGCGAGACCGGTGAGGCGCTCGACCTCGCCCCCGCCCCCGCGCTCGACGACGTCCGGGCCGCGGCCGCCCGCCTGACCGAGGCCGGCCGAGACGTCGAGCTCGACCTGCCCGACGACCTGGGCGACCTGCGGCCCGAGGTCAGCCTCGCCGTCGTGCGCATCGCCCAGGAGGGCCTGACCAACGTGCTGCTGCACTCGCTCGCGCAGCGGTTGAGCCTCGAGATCGTCGCGACGCCCGGGTACGTGCGCGTCGCGGTCCGCGACCCCGGGCCACCCCTGCCCGACAACCCCGACCTGCACGGCGGCAACGGCCTGCTGAACATGCGCGAACGAGCCCTGTCCTGCGGCGGCACGCTGTCCGCAGGACCCGACCAGAGCGGCGGCTGGCGCGTCCAGGCCGTCCTGCCCCGGGAGACCCCATGAGCCACAGCCCCGTCCCGTTCCCCCGCCCGGAGGACCGGCGCCCACCGGCCCCCGCCACCCTGCACGTCGTCGCGGAGAGCCGGCCGTTCAGCGAGCCCGTGCGCGTCGTCGTGGTCGACGACCAGGCGACCATCCGCCTGGGCCTGCGCATGATCCTCGACAACGAGCCCGACATCACGGTCGTGGGCGAGGCCGCCGACGGCGTCCAGGGCGTCCGCATGGCCCGCGCCCTGCTGCCCGACGTCGTCCTCATGGACGTGCGCATGCCCCACCTCAACGGGATCGACGCAGCGGCCCAGATCTCCGCCGACCCGGCGCTCGCGGGCGTGCGCACGCTCGTCCTGACGACGTTCGACGACGACGAGTACGTCTACGGCGCGCTGCGGGCCGGGGCTGCGGGGTTCCTGCTCAAGGACGCCGACCCGGAGTCGCTCGTGAGCGCGGTCCACCGCGTGCGGGCGGGCGACAGCCTGCTCGACCCCGGTGTCACGCGCAGGATCATCGAGCGGTACGTCGAGCTCTCCGACTGGCACGCGGGCTCGGGCGTCGCGAGCGCCCCCGGCGTCGGGTCGGGGCTCGAGCTCGCGACCCCGCGCGAGCGCGAGGTCCTGCTGGCCGTGGCGCGCGGCCTGTCCAACAAGGAGATCGGGGACGAGCTCTTCCTCTCGGAGGCGACCGTCAAGAGCCACGTGCGCTCGCTCCTGACCAAGGTGGGGCTCACGAACCGCGTCCAGCTCGTGATCCTCGCGTACGAGGCGGAGCTGGTCCGCCCGGGTCGGTGAGCCGCGCGGCGTAGGCTTTCCCGGGGGCTCGGCCCCGTCCCACCACTCTTCCTCGAAGGACACAGGCAGCACCATGGTCAACCTCGCGTACGTCATCGCCGGATCGGAAGCCACCGGGGGAGCCGGTATCCAGGCCGACCTCAAGACGTTCCAGGAGCTGGGCGTCTACGGCGTCGGGACCCTGACGTGCATCGTGTCGTTCGACCCCCAGAACGACTGGGGCCACCGGTTCGTCCCGGTCGAGCCGCAGGTCATCGCGGACCAGTTCGAGGCCGCGACCAGTACGTACGACCTCGACGTCGTGAAGATCGGCATGCTCGGCACGCCCGCGACGATCGACGTCGTGGCCGAGTCGCTCGCGAGCCAGCGCTGGCACCACGTGGTCCTCGACCCGGTCCTGATCTGCAAGGGCCAGGAGCCGGGCGCGGCCCTCGACACCGACACCGCGCTGCGCGAGAAGATCCTGCCGTTCGCCACGGTCATCACCCCCAACGTGTTCGAGGCCAAGATCCTGTCGGGCATGGACACGATCGAGTCGGTCGACGACCTGGTCGAGGCCGCCGAGCGCATCCACGCGCTGGGTCCGGACTTCGTGGTCGTCAAGGGCGGCGTCGAGCTGCCGGGCCCGGACGCGGTCGACGTCCTGTTCGACGGCCAGGAGATCACGGTCTTCTCCGTGCCCAAGGTGGGCGAGGAGCGCGTGAGCGGTGCGGGCTGCACGTTCGCAGCGGCCATCACCGCGGAGCTCGCCAAGGGCAACGACGTCGAGCGCGCGGTGGGCGTCGCGAAGCAGCTGGTCACCGAGGCGATCGAGGCGCGCGTGAGCTCGCACGCGCCGTTCGACACGGTGTGGCAGGGCGCGTACACGGACTGACACGGCACGGCAGGGCCGTCGCGGCGGCAGGGTGGTCGCGCCCCGGCCCGACGACGTCACGCGCCCGGGCGAGGTCTCCTCGCCCGGGCGTCGTGCTGCCCGGGGAACCGACCGCTCCCCGGGGCGCGCTCTCGCGGTCCGGGAGCCCCTCGCGGGCCGACCCGGACCGACCACCAGGCAGACGCATGGACGCGCCGGGACCCGGAGCACTTAGGCTTCCGACCTGTGAGCGACAACCTTCCCCCCGAATCCACCGACGGCAACGGCCGCACGGGCGCCCGGCACGAGGTCCCGGCGCCGCTGCGTGACGACGTCCGCCTCCTCGGCCGACTGCTCGGCACGGTCCTGACGGAGACGGGGGACCCCGCGCTGCTCGACGACGTCGAGCACCTGCGCGAGCTCTCGATCCGCGCGTACGGCGAGCACGCCGACGCCGCGCTCGAGGAGGCCGAACGCCTCGTCGAGAGCTTCAGCCACGAGCGCGCCGAGCAGGTCGCCCGCGCGTTCACGGTCTACTTCCACCTGGCGAACCTCGCCGAGGAGCACCACCGGGTGCGTGTCCTGCACGACCGCGAGGCCGAGCTGGCCCCGTCCGTGGTCGACGACACGCTGCCCGAGGCCTTCACGCAGCTCGCGGACGAGGTCGGTCACGCCGAGGCGCTCGCCCGGCTCCAGCGGCTCGAGTTCCGCCCGGTCCTGACGGCCCACCCGACCGAGGCCCGCCGTCGGGCCGTGTCCGCCTCGATCCGTCGCCTGTCCGCGCTGCTGACCGAGCGCGACGGCCTGCCGACCGGCGGCGCGTCGCTCGCCGAGAACGAGCGCAAGCTCCTCGCCGAGATCGACGGCCTGTGGCGCACGTCCCCGATCCGCGCCGCGAAGCCGACCCCGCTCGACGAGGTCCGCACCGCGATGAGCGTGTTCGACGCGACCCTCTTCTCGGTGTTCCCCACCGTCTACCGTCGCCTCGACGACTGGCTCCTGGCCGACAAGGCCGGCCACGACCGCCCGCTCGCCGCACCGTTCGTGCGCCTGGGCACCTGGATCGGCGGCGACCGCGACGGCAACCCGAACGTGACCGCCGAGACCACGCGCCAGGCCGCGGCCATCGCGGCCGACCACGCGCTCCGGGCCCTCGAGCAGGCGGCCCAGCGGATCGGGCGCACGCTCACGCTCGACGAGCAGGGCACGCCCGCGTCCGACGGCCTGCGCTCGCTGTGGCAGAAGCAGCGTCAGCTCTCCGAGGCCATCACTGCCGAGGCGGCGTCCGAGTCGCCGTCCGAGCCGCACCGCGCGGTCATGCTCGTCGTGGCCCGCCGCGTCGCCGCGACGCGCCTGCGCGACGCGGACCTCGCGTACCAGACGCCCGAGCAGCTCGAGGCGGACCTCAAGGTCGTCCAGGACTCGCTCATCGCGGCAGGTGCGCCCCGCGCTGCCTACGGCGACCTGCAGCAGCTCGTGTGGCAGGTCCAGACCTTCGGGTTCCACCTGGCCGAGCTCGAGGTCCGTCAGCACTCGCAGGTCCACGAGGCCGCCCTCGCGGAGATCGCGGAGCACGGCGTGCACGGCCAGCTGTCCGACCGCACGCGCGAGGTCCTCGACACCTACCGCGCGATCGGCTCGATCCAGCAGCGCTACGGCATCCGTGCCGCGCGCCGCTACATCGTCTCGTTCACGCAGAAGCCCGAGCACCTGGCCGCGGTCTACCAGCTCGCCGAGCACGCGTTCGACGGCGCCGACGACGCGCCCGTGATCGACGCGATCCCGCTGTTCGAGACCTTCGCCGACCTCGAGGCGAGCGTCGAGATCCTCGAGGCCTCGCTCGAGCTGCCCCAGGTCCAGCGCCGGCTCGCGGAGAACGGCCGCAAGGTCGAGGTCATGCTCGGCTACTCGGACTCCTCCAAGGACGTCGGCCCGGTCTCGGCCACGCTCGCGCTGCACTCCGCGCAGAGCCGCATCGCCGAGTGGGCGCAGCGCCACGAGATCAACCTGACGCTGTTCCACGGCCGTGGTGGCGCGCTCGGGCGCGGCGGCGGCCCCGCGAACCGCGCGGTCCTGGCCCAGCCCCCGGGCTCGGTCGACGGCCGGTTCAAGCTGACCGAGCAGGGCGAGGTCATCACGGCCCGCTACGGCGACGCGACCATCGCGGCCCGGCACATCGAGCAGGTGGCAGCCGCGACGCTGCTCGCCTCCGCGCCGTCGGTCGAGCGCCGCAACGCCGAGGCCACCGCGCGCTTCGCCGACGTGGCCGCCGCGCTCGACTCGTCGTCGCGCGAGCACTTCCACGCGCTCGTCCGTAGCGAGGGGTTCCCGCAGTGGTTCTCCGAGGTCACCCCGCTCGAGGAGGTCGGCCTGCTGCCGATCGGCTCGCGCCCGGCCCGCCGCGGCCTGTCGGTCGAGTCGCTCGAGGACCTGCGCGCCATCCCGTGGGTCTTCTCGTGGTCGCAGGCCCGCATCAACCTGGCCGGCTGGTACGGCCTGGGCACCTCGCTCCGCGAGTTCGGCGACCTCGAGCGGCTGCGCGAGGCGCACCGCGACTGGCCGCTGTTCGCGACGCTCATCGACAACGTCGAGATGTCGCTCGCCAAGGCCGACGAGCGGATCGCGGAGCGCTACCTCGCGCTCGGCGACCGTGACGACCTGGCCGCGAAGATCCTCGAGGAGCTGCGCCTGACGCGCGAGTGGGTCCTCAAGATCTCCGGCAGCGAGTGGCCGTTGGCCGGTCGCCGTGTCCTGGGCCGCGCGGTCCAGCTCCGCAGCCCGTACGTCGACGCGCTCTCGCTGCTCCAGCTGCGCGCGCTGCGCGGCCTGCGCTCGGGCGCCGAGGGCCAGTACAAGGACGGTCTGCAGCACCTGCTGCTGCTCACGGTCAACGGCGTCGCGGCCGGCCTGCAGAACACGGGCTGACCTCTCGCCGGACATGCGCCGGGCGTTCGTCCTCGACCCGAGGACGGACGCCCGGCGCATGCTCGGCCGACGCCCTCCGCATGCTCGGCCGACGCCCACCGCACCCGGACGCCCGCGGTGAGCTGCGCCGTCGGGCCTCTCAGCCCAGGCGCGAGCGCAGCCAGGCGATGTCCGGGCCCATGTCGCCGTGCGTCTCGCAGATGACGGGCGCCCCGGCCGAGGCGATGACCGCGACCAGCTCGTCGGGCGGGATGAGCCCGTCGCCGAAGTGCGCGTGGCGGTCGGCCCCCGAGTCGAACGTGTCCCGGCTGTCGTTCGCGTGCACCAGGTCGATCCGCCCCGTCACGGCGCGCACCTGGTCCGCGGCGGTGCTCAGGTCGATCCCGCCCGCCCAGGCGTGGCACGTGTCGAGCGTGAACCCGACGTGGTCGCCGCCCTCCGCGGCCCCGATCGCGTCCCACAGCCGCCCGATGCTCTCGATCGTCCGGGCCATCGACTTGGCCCCGCCTGCGGTGTTCTCGATCAGCACGGGGACCTTGGCGTCGAGCGCGTCGATCGCCTTGCGCCAGTTGTCGTAGCCGACCGCGACGTCGTCGGCCGCGGTCACGTGGCCGCCGTGCACGATCACACCCTTGGCGCCGATCTCCGCCGCGCCGTCGACGATCTTCTGGAGCGACTTGCGGCTCGGGATGCGGATGCGGTTGTTGGTGCTCGCGACGTTGATGACGTACGGGGCGTGCACGTAGACGTCGAGGTCCGCGGCCGCCGCGTCCGCGCGCAGGGCCTCGGCGCCACCGGGGTACGTGAACTCGGCGCCCTTCCAGCCCTGCGGGTCGCCCAGGAAGACCTGGACCTGGTCGGCGCCGATCGCTCGTGCCTGGTTGACGGCGTCGGCCTGGTCGACGTGTGCTCCGATACGCATGGGGCCCACGCTACGTGCAGGGCAGGACGCCCGGCGCGGCGAGCCCGTGCCGGAGCGTCAGACCAGCGCCGCGAGCGCGTCGAGCCGGCCCTTCCAGAACTCCTTGAGCGGCGCCACCTCGTCGAGCGTCGGCACCCCCGAGTAGCTCACCCCCACCCGGGTCCGGGACCGCCCGCAACGCACGGGCTCGTCGCGTCGAAGGTCAGGAGCACCCGGCGTGCGCGGCCGGTCGCCCCGCCCACGGCCTCGGTGGGCCAGCGCAGCCGGACGGACCGGTCGATCGTCCGCCCGACGACGTCCAGGTCGCCCGCGACCCCGACCTCCGCCAGGGCGGGACCCAACCACGCGGCGCGAGCGGCGTCGTCGGACACGAGGGAGTAGACCGCAGCGGGCGTCGCGTCCACGGTCCTGGTGACCGAGACGTCGAACGTGCCGTCGGCACGCTGACCGGGCTCGCGCATCCCGCGCTCCTGCTCGTACGCGACCGTGAGCGACTGCGCCCACCACGCGTCGACCCCCTGCTCCTCGACGAGCCAGGTGGCGATCCGGGTGTGCGTCCACCCGGTCGCGCCCTGCGCGTCGAGGAGCTCGAACCATGCTGCCCGGGGCTGTCCCGTCGCGGCCACGACCGCGTCGTCCCCGACCGTCTGCGTGCTGCGTCTGGTGACCATGCGACCACGCTACGGCGCGCCACGGGGCCTGGCAGAAGATGACGGCGGGCGTGCACCGCGCGGGCCGCCCGCCGACCGACAGGGACGCGGCATGATGGACGCATGGCCATCTTCGCTTTCTCCGTCGCCCCGCTCGGTGCCGGCGAGTCCGTCACCGACTCCGTCGCCGAGGCAGTCCGCATCGTCCGCGCCTCGGGGCTGCCCAACCGGACGACGTCGATGTTCACCGAGATCGAGGGTGAATGGGATGAAGTCATGGACGTCGTCAAGCGCGCGACGGAGGCGGTCGGTGCGGGCGGGCACCGGGTCTCCCTCGTCCTCAAGGCGGACATCCGCCCAGGTCACACGGGGGAGCTGACGGGCAAGGTCGAGCGCGTCGAGGAGCGCCTCGCGCGCGACTGAGCACCGTGCGCCACCGGCATCCCACAGGGTGAAACGGGCGTTTACGGCGTGCACCCATGGGCGTCGTAGGCTATGCGGCAACGCCGCCGTCCCCGGCAGTGTTCGAGGCTGCGTTACGAGCCGTGTCACAAGTCGCAGGAGACCACGATGCCCCTCTTCGAGGTGGACGCCGAGCGTCCAGTTCTCGTCCGCCCGTCGCAGCCGGCGGGCGGGGGGTTCGGCACGGTCGCGCAGCGCGTGGTCGACGGTCACCTGGACGGCCTGCTCGGTGAGCAGATCTTCCCCGTGCGGCAGGGCTCGTCGACCGACGAGCCGCATCTCCTGGCACTCGACGCGGCCGGGCTGCCCGTGGTCATCGAGGTCGTCGCCGAGCTGACCGAGGAGACGCTCACCCGGGCCATGAACCATGCGGGCCGGGCCGGCCAGCTCACGCGCGCCGAGCTCGCGAGCCGCTACGCCGGGGGTGCGGGGCGCTTCCAGCAGGACGTCTCGACGTTCTACGACAACGTCCCGCTGACCCGCTCGCAAGCCACGTCGCGCGCCACCGGGGCCCGCCTGATCGTCATCTGCTCGAGCGCGGAGGACGGGATCGTGGACGCCCTCGACTTCCTGCGCCAGCCCGGGTCGTCTGTCTCGGTCCTCAAGCTCGGGGTCATGCACGGCGCGGACGGCCGCCGGTTCGTCGACGTCTCGCCACTGGTCCCCGAGCGCAGGTCGCGCTCGACGGTTCCGGCGGCGCCGGCGCGTCCTGCGGTCGGGACCCGGTCCGCGGCCGCCACGGCCGACTTCGCGGAGGGCGTCGCGGTGGGCCGCGCGCTGACCGGCAAGCTGCCGATCGTCACGCAGCGCTCGCGCGCGGACCGTCGGCGCGGCACCGAGCTCGACGTCGCGGAGACTCTCTACGGCTCGTCCGCGGGGTCGATGGCCGAGACGGGGCGCCTCGAGCCCGTCCTCGACCCGGTGCTCCCCGCGCCCGTGCCCGCCGCTCCGGTCCCTGCGGACCTCGAGCTGAGCGTCCCGCCGGTCGTCCCCGGCCCGGTGCCGAGCCTTCCGACCGTCCTCCCCGACCCGCCCACCGTCCCGCCCGTCCCGCTGCTGGCGAGCCCTCCGGGCGACGAGGCGTCGGAGCAGGGCCGCTACTCGTCGTCGTCGGCGTACTCGAGCCCGACCGACGACGCCCTCTCGTCGCGCACGCCCAGCCGGTCCTCGATCCTGACCCGGGAGTCCATCCGGACGCGCGAGTCGATCCGGACGCGCGAGTCGGTGCTGACGCGCGAGTCCTTCCAGGCCGAGGAGCCCGCGTACGACCCGCTGTCCTACCAGCCGCCCGCGAACGTCCCCGTGGTCGACGCCCTGAGCACGATCGACCCGCTCGGGCAGGGCCTCGTGCCCTCCCCGCCGCCTCCGCCCGCGCCGGCTCTCGACGACGACCCGGACGACGACCCCGACCTCCACGCGCTCGCACGGTCCTTCGGGACACCGGTCTCGCTCGTCTGGTCGCGCCCGCGCCGCGGGCAGCGCTTCGAGGCGGTCCTGTACCCGGACGGATTCATCGAGCTGACCGACGGCGCCCGCTTCCGTCACCCGGACGCGGCAGCGGTCGCGGTGTCGGGGACCGCGACCGCCGACGGGTGGAGCGTGTGGCGCCTGGGCGACGGCGGGCCCACGCTCACGGACGCGTTCCGCGAGCAGTACGCCTGACGCCTGGACGCGGCCGGGGCCCGGCCGCGTGACGAGTCAGTCCGTGCTGCGCACCATGGTCCGGATCCCCACGGCCAGCCCGACGGCGGCGGTCACCACCGCGGCCACCCATCCCCAGGCGGCGGCCGACGAGGTCAGGTCGCCCGCGAACAGCGAGCGCTCGGCGTCGACCAGGTAGGTCAGGGGGTTGAGGTGGGCCGCGGCGCGCATCCACCCCGGCCCGGTCTCGAGGGGCAGCAGCATCCCGGACAGGATCATGAGCGGGAAGAGCAGCGTCTGCTGCACGAGCCAGAACATCCACTCCTGCTTGCGGACCGCGAGGGCCAGGGCGTAGCTGAGCGACCCGATGCCGACGCCGAAGACCGCGAGCATGAGCAGCCCGAGCACCGCGCCGACGGGGTAGAGCTCGAACCCGAACGGCAGCATCACGAGCACGACCACGACCGACTGCGCAGCGATCGGCACCATCTCCTTGAGCGCGCGCCCCACGAGCAGCGACGGGCGGGACAACGGGGAGACGAGCATGCGCTCGTGCGCCCCGGTGTTGAGCTCCTGCTGGAGGTTGGCGCCCGTGGTCGAGGTGCCGAACAGCGTGGTCATCACGAGGATCGAGGGCACGAACCACTGCCAGACGCTGCCGCCCAGCGTCCCGGCCGCACCCCCGTCCTGCCCGCTGAGCGTGCCGACGAGCAGGGGGCCGAACAGCGCGAGGAACACGAGCGGCTGCACCAGGCCGAACACGACCGAGAACGGGTCGTGGAGCAACGGGCGCAGCTCGCGGACCAGGACGATGCTCGTGTCCCGGGCCAGGCGCGCGACCGGGCCCCCGGGGCGGGTGCCGGGACGTCCAGCCGTCGGGCCGGCACCGTGGCGCGTGCCCGTGGGCGCCCCACGGCCGGGGGCGGAGGTGGTGGTGTCGACGGTGCTCATGCTGCGTCCTTCCCGGAGAGCGCGGCGCCCTCGGTGGTCCGTGCGGTGGCGTGGTCTGCTGCGCCCGAGCGGTCGCCGGCGCCCGAGGCGCCGTCCTTGTCCGCGGCGCCCGGCTCGCGCAGGCTGCGTCCCGTCAGGGCGAGGAACACGTCGTCGAGCGTCGGGCGGTGGACCTGGGCCGTGGCCACGGTGATGCCCGCGTGGTCGGCCGCGCGCAGCAGCGCGGGGAGCAGCGCGGGGCCGTCGGTGACGCGCGCGGTGACCTGCGTGCCGCCGGTCGGGGTCTCGTCGGTCCCGACCTCCCGGACGCCGTCGGCCCGGGAGACGAGCTGTGCGAGGCGAGCGCCGTCGTCGGGCCCGGCGGTCTCGAGGACCACGCGGTCCCCGGCGAGGTCCGTCTTGAGCGCCTCCGCGGTGTCGTCCGCGATGACCTCGCCGTGGTCGACGACCACGACGCGCTCGGCCATGGTGTCGGCCTCGTCGAGGTAGTGCGTCGTCAGGACGATCGTCATGGGCTCGCCCGTCGACGCGAGCGCATCGGCGCGCATGCGCAGGACGTGCTCCCACAGGTTGGCGCGGTTGTGCGGGTCGAGGCCGGTCGAGGGCTCGTCCAGGAACAGGAGCGAGGGTGCGTGGACCAGGCCCATCGCGACGTCGAGCCGGCGTCGCTGCCCGCCTGAGAGGTCCGCGACCTTGCGGGTGCGCAGCGCGGTCAGGTCGAGCGCCTCGAACAGCTCGTCGGCGCGGCGCCGGGCCGACCGGCGGTCGAGGCCGTACACGACGCCCTGCGTCACGAGCTCGTCGACGGCCCGCTGGTTGTGGCCCGCGGCGTTGCCCTGCCCGACGTACCCGATGTGGTGACGGACCTGCGCGGGGTGCGCGACGACGTCGTACCCCGCGACGGTCGCGCTGCCCGAGGTGGGCGCGATGAGCGTCGTCAGCATGCGCAGGGTCGTGGTCTTGCCGGCCCCGTTGGGGCCCAGGACGGCGACGAGCTCGCCAGGCTCGATGTCGAGCGAGATGCCGCGCACGGCGTGCACGGTCTCGTGGCGGCTCACGACGAAGTCCTTCGTGAGGGAGCGGGTGTGGATCACGGTGTCCTCCAGGAGTGGGTGATACCTCCATCGTGTCGGGGGTAGAGGTCAGGTTCTGTCCGCTACCTCGTGCGACGCTGGGAGCATGCTCGAGACCTCGGCCCGCCTCCTCGCCCTGCTCTCCCTGCTCCAGGCCCGTCGGGACTGGCCCGGAGAGGCCCTTGCCGACCGGTTGCACGTCAGCCCGCGCACGGTGCGGCGCGACGTCGACCGGTTGCGCGAGCTCGGCTACCCCGTGCGCGCGACCAAGGGGCCCGACGGCGGGTACCGCCTCGACGCGGGCGCCGAGCTCCCGCCCCTGCTGTTCGACGACGAGCAGGCCGTCGCGGTCGCGGTCGCCCTCCGGACGGCCCAGGTGGGTGGGATCGAGGAACCCGCGCGGCGTGCGCTCGCGACCATCCGCCAGGTCATGCCGGCGCGGCTGCGCGGGCGCATCGACGCGCTCGAGGTGACCGCGGTCCGGTCCGCGCGCGATGTGGCGCGGCCGGTCGTGGACCCGTCCGTCCTGGTCGCGGTGGGGAGTGCCGTGCGGGCACGCGAGGGGCTGCGCTTCGACTACGACGGCGGGTCCTCGCCCCTGCTCGGCTCGGGCGACGCGGCCTTCCGGCCCCCGCGGCGGGTCGAACCCCACCACCTCGTGACGTGGGGAGGCCGCTGGTACCTCGTCGCGTGGGACCTCGAGCGCGAGGACTGGCGGACGTTCCGCGTCGACCGCATGACGCCCAGGACCCCGACGGGGCCACGGTTCGCACCGAGGGCGCTACCGGCGGTGCCCGCGGGTGCGGGCGCTCGGGCTGGGGGCGGGAGCGGGCGGAAGGGCACGGACGAGGAGCCCGACGTCGCCACGTACGTCGCGCACGTCTTCTCGCGCCCCCGGTGGCCCGCCGAGGGCGAGGTGGTGCTGCACGCACGGGCCGACGCGCTGGCGCCGTGGGTCGGGGACCAGGGCGTGGTCGAGGCGATCGGTCCGGACAGGTCCCGCCTGGTCGCCGGCTCGTGGTCCTGGCGCGGCCTCGCGGCGTGGGTCGGGATGTTCGACGTGCCCTTCGAGGTGGTCGGCCCGCAGGAGCTACGCGACGCGGTGCGTGAGCTGGGAGAGCGGTACCGAGGAGCGCTCGAGAACCAGTGAGCGTGGCTCGGCGCTGGTGGAACGGCGGGCGGTGGCGGACGCGCAGGACCTCGCGGGGCGCGGGTGCGGACGGTCCGGAGCGGCGGTGACCGGGGTCACCTCCGGCCAGGTTGACCTGGGGGTTCACGTCCCCGTAATGTTCTCGAAGTCAGCCCGGCAGGGAGAAACAGACACCACTGCGAAGCTCCTCGGAGCCGCCGCGAAGTGGCTGTTCCCGGGGTTGGAATCCGAGATCTTGAACTGGTCGCCTCGCGCCTCCAGGACGGACGACGGAGCCGATCTTCCAGTTTTGACCCGGTTCGGTCGGGTTTGAAACGAAGAAGCCGGTCTGGTAGGTTTAAGAAGTTGCCCCGAGTGAAGGCCTGGAAACGGGTTGGAGTCGGTGCGTGTCGGTTGCTTGAGAACTCAACAGTGTGCTTGATAGTTAATGCCAAT
>NZ_JBHXCQ010000001.1:383206-455989 GCF_042726295.1 Oerskovia sp. NPDC060338 | reverse complement strand
CGCCGATGGTACTGCCCTGGAGACGGGGTGGGAGAGTAGGTCGCCGCCGGACAACCATTCACCAAAGGCCCACCCCACACGGGGTGGGCCTTTGGCATTTCCATGAGCCCCGAGCCATACCCCGCCCGGGGCATCTTCATGCCCTCATGGTTCTGCTCTCACGTCCACGCCGGCTCAGCTCCATCCATATCCCGCGAGCCACCTGGTGATCTCGCGGTAGAAGTGAGCCCGCGGCGCCGGCCCGGACAACGTCAGGTCATGGATCCCGCCGGCGATCCGCGCGATCGTGACCACCGGACCCAGGTGCGGGGCCCGGCGAGCGAGCAGCTCGACGTCCAGCACGATGTCCGCCTGACGCATGTCCTCGCTCCAGCGAGGGCTGATGATGGTGCGATCCGACGTCAGGACGATGATCGGGCAGCTTACAGAGAGTCCCGCCGCCACCGTCGCGTGACCCTCGATGATCCCCCGGAGCCATCCCGCGCGGACAGGGAACGACGGCACGGGACGCCACTCGGGGTTGAACTCCCACCCACCGCTCTCGAGGTCGCGGAGCGTCCTGGCGTAGTAGCCCGCGTCGATGTTCGGCAGCGGAGCCTTGGGCTGGAACCGCGCGAGCTGCCGGATCGCCGGCGCCGACACGGTGCGCACGGTCGACGACCCCTGCAGCTCGAGCCACGGGCTGTTGAGCACGAGCCCCCTCAAGCGTCCAGGGTTCCGGTTCGCCCAGAGGACTCCCGTCAGCCCGCCGGTCGAGTGCCCCAGCAGCATGATGGACGCATGTGCACCGAGCTCGGCATGGATCGTCGCGAGAGCCGTCTCGAGGTCCTCGTCGTACTCGGAGAGATGCTCCATGTACCCCGGGGTCTGGTGCGGGCGCAGGCTGCGCCCGTACTTGCGCAGGTCGACGGCGTAGAAGGCCGCCCCCTGACCGTGCCAGTACTCGGCGAGCTCGGTCTGGAAGAAGTAGTCGCTCCACCCGTGCACGTACAGCACCGCTCGCGCCGGGCGGACAGCCTCCTCGGAAGGCGGGTCGTAGCGGACGAGCGTCGCGACGACCTCGCCCTCGTCGTCGGGCGTGAGCTGGAGCGTGAGCTGCCGGTAGTCGGGCCCCAGGACGTCCTCGGTCCAACGACCCCGCTGCGGCCGGAAGCGCGGCTTCCGTGCGCCCGCCACCGTGCCGCCGCCCGCCACCGTGCCGCCGCGACCGGCCACCGGGGCAGGCGGCGACGCGATGATCTCAGCAGCCTGGCGGAGAGCGCCCAGCGAGACCGTCCGAGAGCTCACCGCTCGGGTGCGCCGCCGGACCGCGGCGATGCGCGCGGAACCGGTCCACGCCTGGTCGCCGGCGGACCCTGCGATCCGGGTGTCACGGGGCCGGGTTGCGGGGCGGTTGCTCGGCGTCGTGCCGGTTTTGGCCTCGTCGGTCTCGGAGCGCCCGCGCTCGGCCCGTCCGCCCTCGCCCGGCCGGGGCACCCCCTGCTCGCCGTCGCGCGCCCCGCCCGGCAGCGTCGCGCCTGCGCCGTCGCTCGGACCGCCGGCCGCGCCCCCGGCCTCGTCGCTCATGTCGTCAGCACGATCTTCCCGTACTGCTCCCCGGCATCGAGCCTCGCGAGACCGGCCGCGGCCTGGGACAGGGGAAGGACCTCGTCGACGACGGGGCGTACGTCGGTCCGGGCGAGGAACCGCAGCAGGGCCGCGAGGTCCTCGCGCGAGCCCATCGTGACGCCCCGGACGGTGATCTCCTGGAAGAAGATGCGCGAGAGCTCGGCGGGGCTCGCGTCGCCCGAGGTCGCCCCGGCGACGACCACGGTCCCGCCCGGACGGACCGAGCGCATCGAGTGCGACCAGGTCGCCTGCCCGACGGTCTCGATCACGGCGTCGACCCGCGCGGGCAGGCGTGCACCGGGCTCGAAGACCGCGGCGGCGCCTTGCTGCAGGGCTCGCGCCCGCTTGGCCGAGGACCGCGACGTCACGAACACCTCGACACCGGCTGCGCTCGCGAGCCGCGTCGCCGCGCTCGCGACCCCGCCGCCCGCTCCCTGCACGAGCACCCGGTCGCCCGGGGCGAGCCCCGCGACCGTGAAGAGCATGCGGTAGGCGGTGAGCCACGCCGTCGGGAGGCAGGCCGCCTCGACGAACGTGAGCTCTGGCGGCTTGGGGACCAGGTTCTTGGTGGGGACCGCGACCTGTTCCGCGAGCGTCCCGGCGTACTTCTCCGACAGGAGCGTCCGGGACTCGGACGGCCCCACCCCGTGACCGTCGGCGCCGATCACGCCGTGGACGACGACCTCGGTCCCGTCGGGCGCGATGCCCGCGGCGTCGGTGCCGAGGATCATGGGCAGCTGCTCGGTCCGGAGCCCGACGCCCCGCAGCGACCACAGGTCGTGGTGGTTGAGGCTCGCGGCCCGGACGTCCACCACGGACCAGTGCTCCCGGGGCTCGGGCGCGGGCAGGTCTCCCACGGTCAGCCCTGCGAGCGGGTCCTGCTGGTCGAAGTGCGTCACGTAGGCGGCAAGCATGTGTCCAACCTACGGTCTCCCCGCGCGGAGCGCGTCCGAGCCCGGGGTGGGTCCGCTCCCCGTCCGTCTCGTGAGAAGGCAGGTCCCGGCGCCGCGGGGTGTGGCGGCGGACGTGCAGGTCAGCGGTGGATGCCGCCCGGCACGGGGTGCCACCTCGGTCCGTAGCGTCGGGTGAAGACCGCGCCGCTCGCCTCGACGAGGGCTCCCGCTGCGGCACGCACGGCGCGTGCGGTCTCGGCGGCCTCGTCGTCGTCCTCGGCGAGGTAGCGCACCGTGACGCGGGCCTCGCCGCTCACGATCCCCAGGTCGTAGGACTCGACCTCGGTCCGCTCGCGCGCCGCGGCGGCCGCCGCAGGAAGCACGGCTTCCGGGGACGCGCCTGGACGCAGCATCCCGACGACGAGGCTCACCCGGTACGAAGTCACCGCTGCACCATCGCACGAGCAGGGCCCGGGGGCCGAACCGGAGGTCGTCCGGCATCGTGTTCGTCACTTCACCCGATAATCCTGCGGGATCCGAAACATGGCCTCGGCATACTGTGCGCATGCGCATCACCGCCAAGATCGACTACGCCGTCCGCGCGTGCGTGGAGCTCGCCGTCGCCTACGACGAGGGTTTCGTGACCGCGGAGCGCGTCGGGAAGGCGCAGGGCATCCCGGGGTCGTTCCTCCTGGGCATCCTCAACCAGCTGCGCAGGTCGGGTCTGGTCGAGAGCCGCCGCGGTGCGGACGGCGGGTTCCATCTGGCGGCGGACCCGGCGCGCATCGCGGTCGCGGACGTCATCCGCGCGATCGACGGTCCGCTCGCGAACGTCGCGGGGGTCCAGCCCGAGGACACGTCGTACGCGCCGTCGGCGGCGGCTCTCCAGCAGACGTGGGTCGCGCTGCGGGTCGCGATGCGTTCGGTCCTGGAGCACGTCACCATCGCGGACATCGCGTCGGGCGAGCTGCCCGACGACGTCGCGCACCTCGTGGGGGACTCGGAGGCCTGGGTCACGCGCCCGTTCGGCGACGAGGTCGAGCTGCGCGGGGGTGGCGAGGCAGAGCGTCGCGGGTGACGCACGCGCCGGTCGAGGCCGATGCTGCTCGTCGCCGACCGTGGTGACCAGAAGGTCACCTGACGGTGAGGTACGCCGGGCCTCGCGGCCCGAGGCGGCCGCTCCGGACGGCCCGCCGCGTTAACACTGCGCAACCTTGTCTCAGCCACCAGCCCAATCTGGACCGTTTCGGTCCAGTTCAACTACCGTCGCTCTCATGCACACCGAGCCGACGCACCGCGCGCACCTTGCGCTCAGCGCCGACGCGCCGGGCTGTCGCTGTCGTCCCGTCTGACCCGACGACACAGCCCCTGCGCCGACCCCACACCGGCGCCCCGTGCACCCGCGACCAGGTCGCGGCCCCCGAAAGCGACCCCTCATGGTTGTGCCCACCTCTGCGCCCTCCAGCGCGCTCGCCGCGTCCGCCAACCTGCGTTCGCCCAGGCCACGGGCGACGCAGCGCGCCCCCCGTCCCACGCTCGTCGAGGACTCGGCCGACCACCTGCTCCTCCACGCCGACGTCCTCGTGATCGGCGGGGGCCCGGCCGCGACGTGGTCCGCGATCGCCGCGACCGAGCAGGGCGCGAGCGTCGTCCTGGTCGACAAGGGCTACTGCGGCACGAGCGGCGTCGCGGCGACGGCCGGCGTCGGGCACTGGCTCGTCCCGCCGGACGCCGACCGCCGCGACGAGGAGATCACGCCGCGCGAGGAACAGGGCGGCTACCTCACCGACCGCGACTGGACCAACGACGTGCTCGACGAGGCCTGGCACCGCACCGCGCTGATCGACGGCTGGGGGTACGAGCGCACTCGCCGCTCGCGCCCGGCAGCCGGCGGAGCCCGCGGCACCGCCCCCGCGCCGAACCCCTTCGCGCGCCGCCCCGGCGAGCGGTCGTTCTCGGGATCGTCCCCCGACTACCTGCGCTTCCTGCGCGGCAAGGTCAAGAAGAACGGTGTCACGGTCCTCGACCACAGCCCCGCGCTCGAGCTCCTGGTCGACGGTGCGGGCGTCGTCTCGGGCGCCCAGGGCTACCAGCGCCAGACCGGGCGTGCCTGGCGCGTGTCGAGCGGCGCCGTCGTGCTCGCGACGGGCGGCACCACCTGGAAGTCCCACTCCCTGGGCGGCGACGTCAACACGGGCGAGGGCCACCTGATGGCCGCCGAGGTGGGCGCGCACCTGTCGAGCATGGAGTTCTCCAACTTCTACGGCATGGTCCCCTTCGGCACCTCGATGGACAAGAACGGCTTCTTCGTCACCGCCTCCTACTGGGACCACGAGGGCGTGCCCATCACCTACGAGAACCTGCACAAGAGCCGCGCCGAGCTGCTCGGCGCCTCGCTGCGCGGCACGATCACGGCCCAGTTCACCCAGTTCCCGCCCGAGGTCCGCCCGACCCTGCGCGCCGCCATGCCCAACTTCTTCATGGTCACGGACAAGCTGGGCGTCGACCCGTTCACCGAGCGCTTCCCCATGGACTGGGTCCAGGAGGGGACGGTGCGCGGCACGGGCGGGGTCCACGTCCTCGACCGCGACGCGTGGACGGGCGTCCCGGGACTGTTCGCGGCGGGCGACGTCGCGGCGCGCGACCGCGTGGTCGGTGCGGCGACCGGCGCGGGTGGCCCCAACCTGGCGTGGGCCGTGGCGTCGGGCACGTGGTCCGGCAGGGCGGCGGCGGCCCTCGCAGCCGACCGCGGTCCGTCGTCGCGGGGCCCGCGCCTCGAGCCCACGGGCACCGTGGGTCTGCGGCCCGACGACGGAGCGCGCCTCCCGCTCTCGGCCCCGGCAGGGGAAGGGGCGTGGCGGGAGATCACGGCTGCGGTCCGCGACGAGATGCTCCCGATCGACAAGTCGGTCTTCCGCCACCACCAGGGGCTCGTGCGCTCGCTCGACACGCTCGACGACCTGTGGGACCGCGCGGGCACCGAGCTCGTGCCCCCGGACGTGCGGGGCGCCAGCGCGATCCGCACGCGCGAGACCGCGGGGATGCTCGCGATGGCGCGGTGGGCCAACCGCACCGCGCTGCACCGCACCGAGACCCGTGGCATGCACACGCGCACCGACTTCCCCGACACCGACCCGCAGCAGGCCCGGCGCCTGCTCACGGGAGGGCTGCGCGACCTGTGGGTCCTGCCGGACCCCGAGCCGCCCGTGACGGGCACGGCCGGCGCTCCCTACCCGGTCACCCTGAGCGCCAAGACGCGGTCCGGCCGCCCGGTGGGCGCCGTGGCGACCGCCCTGACCACTACCACCGCACCGACCCGGACCGAGGAGGCGTCGTGATCGAGATCCTCAACGCCGCGCGCTGCACGTCGTGCGACATCTGCGTGCGGATCTGCCCGACCAACGTCTTCGAGTCCGTCGACGGCGGGGTGCCGACCATCGCGCGGCACTCGGACTGCCAGACCTGCTTCCAGTGCGAGGCCTACTGCCCCGAGGATGCGATCTTCGTGTCCCCGTCGCGCACGCCCGAGCCCGCAGGCTCGCCCTTCCTCGACGAGGCCGACCTGCTCGACCGTGACCTCCTGGGCCTGTACCGGGACCGGGTCGGGTGGCGGCGGGCACCGCGGGGGAGCGGTGGCGGCGAGAGCGCCGGGGCCGACGCGCCGGCCGAGACCGGGGGCGTGCTGGTCGACGTGCCGGCCGTCGTGCCGGCTCCGACCGTCCTGTCCTCCGACGTCGACTACCACCGCGCGGCTGCGCTCGCCCCGGCCCAGCCCGGCCTCCACCCCGACCACACCCACCCCGACAGCACCACGACCCACCCCCAAGGAGCCTCCTCATGAGCCGGAACCGCACCCTCGCCGCCCTGGCGTCCGTCGCCCTCGTCGCCGCGCTCGCGGCCTGCTCCACGTCGGAGGCGGCGACGCCGTCGGGCGACGGGGCGAGCGCGGGAGCCGAGCTCGCCCCCCTCACCACGGGCGGCCCGTGGAACGGCGTCGCGGGCAAGACGCCCGTCGCGACCGGGCCGTTCGGGTACGCGGTCGAGACCGGGATCGCCGACGAGATCCTCGCCGAGCACGGCTACGAGTACGAGGGGTTCGTCGGGTTCAACAACGGGCCACCCGTCGTCCAGGCCCTCCAGACGGGCGACATCCAGGTCGGCTTCATCGGTGACACCCCCGCGACGCAGGCCAGGGCGAGCGGCCTCGACGTCCCGGCGCTCGTCATCGCCAAGCCGTCCTCCGACATCTGGTTCCTCACCAAGACCGGCGGCGTCACGACGATCGACCAGCTCGCGGGCAGGAAGGTCGGGCTCCAGTTCGGCTCCAACTTCGACAAGTACGGCCGCGCGGTCCTCGAGCGCGCCGGGGTCCTGGAGGACGTCGAGCTCGTCAACCTCCTGTTCGCCGACGCCCTGCCCGCGCTCCAGCGCGGCGACATCGACGCCGTCCCGGTCCCCGCGACCACGGCCGGGATCTGGCGCCTGCAGAACGACTTCCCGGTCCTGTCCAAGGCGAGCGTGGACGACCCCGACCTGCTCGCGACGAGCGTCTCGCTCACCTCGCGCGAGACCTACGAGGCGAACCCCGAGCTCGCCGCGGCGGTCTGGGAGGTCACCGAGGCCGGCGTCGCCAAGATCGAGGCCGACCACGACGCCTACGCCCAGTGGGTCTTCGAGGCCACGGGCTCGCCCGTCGAGGTCGTCAAGGAGGCCGAGCTCTGGCAGTACGGCACGCAGGCGATCGACCCGGACGGGCTCAAGACCGTGCAGTCCACGCTCGACTTCCTCGTCGGCTCCGGGGCCGCCCCGAAGGCGTTCGACGTCAGCACGTGGGGTGTCGAGTGACCACCGGCACGACGACGTCGCGCGCCCTCGCGGAAGCGTCCCCGGTGGGTGCAGCGGCAGCCGCCGGGACGGTGCAGGCCACCGCCCCGGGCGCGGCCGGGCCGCGGACCGGTGCGACGTCGTCGGGCAGGAGGAAGCGGCGATCACCGCGCGACGTCCTGCTGCGCGCCTCGGTGCCCACCGCGATCCTCGCGCTCTGGTTCCTGGGCTCGGCCCAGGGCTGGATCGACGAGAAGCAGTTCCCCGCCCCCTGGCAGGTGGGCTCGGCGTTCGTCGAGCTCGTCAGCACGGGCGTGCTGTGGGAGAACCTGTCCGTCTCGCTCGGGCGCGTGGCCGTGGGCTTCGCGATCGGCGGGCTGCTCGGGCTCACGCTCGGCGTCGTCGCGGGACTGTTCCGCCTGGGCGACCAGCTGCTCGACCCCACGCTCCAGATGCTGCGCACCATCCCGTTCCTCGCGATCGCGCCGCTGCTCATCCTCTGGTTCGGGATCGACGAACGGCCCAAGATCATCATCATCGCGGCCGCCGCGCTGTTCCCGCTCTACCTCAACACCCACAGCGGCGTGCGCAACGTCGACCGCAAGATCCTCGAGGCCGGCAAGGTGTTCGGGCTGCGCGGGCTGGGGCTCGTGCGGCACGTGATCCTGCCCGAGGCCATCCCGTCGGTCCTCGTCGGGCTGCGCGTCTCGCTGTCGGTGTCGCTGCTCGCGCTGATCGTCGCGGAGATGTCCAACGCGCCACGTGGCATCGGGTTCCTCATGGTCTCCGCGCAGCAGTACTTCCAGATGGACGTGCTCGTCGTGTGCGTGCTGATCTACGCGGTGTGGGGGCTGTCGGTCGACCTGGTCGTGCGGCTCCTCGAACGCGTCCTGCTCCCCTACAAGCGACTCGGGAGAAAGCCATGAGCGCCCAGACCCTGCAGGACCCCGAGGCGCCGACCGTGGTGGTCGAGAACGTCGGGAAGTCGTACGGCGACCGGACCATCCTCGCCGACTTCTCGCTGACGCTGCGGCCCGGTGAGTTCGTCGCGCTGCTCGGGGCCAGCGGCAGCGGCAAGACGACGCTGCTGCGCATCCTCGCGGGGCTCGAGGAGCACGACTCCGGGACCGTCGAGGCCCCCGCCGAGCGCACCGTCGTGTTCCAGGAGCCCCGGCTCGTGGCGTCCAAGCGCGTGGGGTCCAACGTGATCCTCGGGCAGCGCTCCACGCGCGACCGGCGCGCGGCGGCCTCGGCCGCGCTCGCCGAGGTGGGGCTCGGGGGCCGTGAGGCCGCCTGGCCCACGACGCTCTCCGGGGGAGAGGCCCAACGCGTCGCGCTCGCCCGGGCGCTCGTGCGCAACCCGCGCCTCCTCCTGCTCGACGAGCCGTTCGCGGCGCTCGACGCCCTGACCCGCATCAAGATGCAGGCCCTCGTGGCCGAGCTGTGCCACGAGCACCGGCCCGCCGTGCTGCTCGTGACGCACGACGTCGACGAGGCGATCCTGCTCGCCGACCGGGTGGCCGTGCTCCAGGACGGGAAGGTCGGGGTCGAGCTCGAGGTGCCGTTCGACCGGCCTCGCCGGCGCGGGGTGCCGGGCTTCGGCGACTTCCGGCGACGGCTGCTGCTCGAGCTGGGGGTGGAGGAGGCGATCGGGGCGGCGTGATCGCACGTCGGGGCTGGTCGGCGTGGCGGCCGGGGAGGGCGCTGCTCGTGGGGGGGCGGACTCTCCCGCCAGGGTGAAGCGCGTCGTCCTCGGCCGACCGCGGTCGGTCACTCCCGGTAGTCGCTGAAGCGACTCCACGTCAGCCGGACCCGGACCAGCACGATCCCGTCCTGCTCGAGCGAGCCGGCGAACTCGGGGAAGGTCGCGGCGTACGCAGCGCCGCACCGTTCCCGGTCCGTCCCCTCCGGCAGGTCGGCGACCCCCTCGCACTGGAGCGTGGTGCCGTCGTCCCCTCCGACCGTCACGGCGATGCGGGGGTCGCGGCGCAGGTTCGCGATCTTTCGCGAGCTCTCGCGGGCATCGAAGACCAGCTCGCCCTGGTCGGTCGCCGTGAGCGCGAGGTAGGCCGCCTGAGGGCTCCCGTCCGGACCGAGCGTCGCGACGACGCCGTCTCGGTGGGTCCGGACATAGGCGACGAGCTGCTCAGGATCCATGGGGAGATCCTCGGGTCGACGGGGCGGCCTGTCCAGGGGGCCCTCAACGCCCCACGAGCTCCGCACGCCGCGGCGGGTTCGCGCCCGCACGCGAGACCGTGATCGCCGCAGCCGCGACGCACCGCTCGAGCACCTCGGTCAACGACACGAGGTCGATCGCACGCAGCGCCTCGCGTCGGTCCCCTCCCAGGAGGTCCCGCTCCCAGAGCCCGTCGATCAGCGCCCCCATGAAGGTGTCGCCGGCCCCGACGGTGTCGACGACCTCGACGCGCGGAGCGGCCACGCGGACCTCGCCCCCGGAGCACACGGCGACCGCACCCTCGCCGCCGAACGTCACGACCACGATCGCGGGCCCTCGCGCGGCCCAGGTCCGGGCGACCTCGACCGGGTCGGCGCCGGGGTGGAGCCACTCGACGTCCTCGTCGCTGACCTTGACGACGTCGGCGGCCGCGACGAGCGGGTCGATCCGGGCGAGCGCGGCCTCGGCCGTCCCCATGAGGCTGGGGCGGGCGTTGGGGTCGTAGGTGATGGTCGAGCGCTCGCGTGCTGCGAGCACCAGGTCGTGGACCGCGCTCGCACCGGGCTCGAGCACGGCAGCGATCGACCCGGTGTGCACGGCGATCGTCGCGTCGTCGGCCTCGGTCCCGGGGGCCACGTCCCAGGTGATCGCGAAGTCGTACGTCGCGGCCCCCGACGCGTCGAGGACCGCTCGCGCCACGCTCGTGGCGGCGGCGCCGTCGGACCCCGGGGTGAGCGTGACGCCCGAGTCGGCGAGCCAGGCGCGCAGCGTCTCGCCGTGCGCGTCCTGCCCCAGGTGCGCCGCGAGGCGCGTCTCGCGGCCGAGGCGCCCGAGCGTCAGCGCGACGTTGGCGGGGCTGCCGCCGGGGTGCTCGTCGGTCGTGCCGTCCGCGCGTCGGACCTCGTCGATGAGGGCTTCGCCGACGACGAGGACGTGGGGGGACCGGTGCGGCATGGGAGCTCCAGATCAGGTGAGAGGGTGCGGCGGTGCAGCGTCGTGAAGAACGATCCTGCACCGATGACAGCGTTGTCAACCGCACGGCGCCGCGGCAGAGCATGCGAAGAGCGGGTGCCGCCCACGAGGCGGCACCCGCTCGACGGCCGCTACTTCAGGTACGGACCTGCCTCACCGACCTTGCCCGGTGCCGGGTTGCCCGGCAGCTCGAGCACGTAGGCGCGCATGTTGCCCTTGCCGCTGACGGACACCGCGAGCGAGCCGCCGGTGACGACCTTGCGGTCACCCGTCACGGCGTCCACGTAGGTGCCGTTCGGGATCCCCGAGAACGTCGCAGAACCGCTCACCGCGACCAGGACGAACGAGTCCACGGAACCCTCGGTGAACCGCTTCTTGTACGCGATCCCACCGGAGACGCCCTCGGTCGAGTACTGCCCCTTCTGGAGTGCTGGGACCGCCCGACGGATCTGGTTGAGGCGCTGGACGTGCTTGACCAGCGGCTGCTGGAGCGTCGTCGCGACCGCCCCGGTGGCCGACGAGACGACCCCGAAGTCGCTCGCCACGACCGTGCCCGCCAGGTGGTCGCCGTAGTAGGCGCGCCCCGTCGTCGCGAGCGGGCACGTCGGGCCGCAGTCGATCTTCTTGCCCGCCTGGAACTCGATCTCCGAGCCGTAGTAGAGCGTCGGGATGCCGCGGAACGTCCACATGAGGCTCATGTTCTCGGCCCACGCGTCGGTGCCCCCGGCGAACCGGGTCTGGGACTTGCCCGGCCCGTAGTCGTGGCTGTCGACGTAGACCGCGTTGTACGTCGCGTCGTTCGTGACGTCGTCGGAGTCCTTGCCGGACCAGAAGGCGTTCGAGGCGTCGTCGAAGTTCATGTGCATGCGCATGTCGATGATGTTCATGCCCGACGCCTTGGAGTGGTCGGGCGCGTGGTACGTGTTCCCGACCAGGGTCGCGTTGGTGCTCGTCGGCTGGTTCGCCGGCCCCATGAGGTTCTCGTACTGGAACTGCTCGGCCGCGGCGACGACGTCGTCGAGCGAGTACTCCTTGCGCTCGTCCCACGTGTAGAACGGCGCCGAGTGGTTCACGGACCCGCGGTTCCACTTGTCGTGCACGAACTGCGCGACCTCGCCGAACACGTAGAAGTCCTTGCCCTTCTCGCCGTGCGTCGCGACCGCGTGCTCCTGGATCGCGGGCAGGAAGACCCGGTTCCACGTGACGCGGGGGATGTGGACCGCGGTGTCGATCCGGAATCCGTCGACGCCCATGTCGATGTACTTGTTGTACGCGCCGATCAGGTAGTCCTGCACCTGCTCGTTCTCGGTGTTGAAGTCCGCGAGGTCCTCGTGGATCCAGCAGTCCTGGGCGTCCTTGCCCTCCCAGTTCCCGATCCAGCAGGGGTGGTAGAGGTTCGACGGGAACATACCGGATGTCGCGTTGGGCCACTGGCAGCTGTACGTCCGGAAGCCCTCGGCCGAGTAGCCGACCGGGACACCCCAGCCGGCACAGTTCTGGCCCGCGGGCTGCGTCGAGGACCACAGGTCACCGTTGTAGGTCGAACCGTCGGCGTCCTCCTCGAGCGGGTTGTACTCCTTGCCCGCGACGGGCTCGTCGTAGTACCAGCTCCACTGCGCGTCACGTGCGCCGTACACGGTCGGGGTGAACAGCCCTTCTGCGCCCCAGCGGGACGAGTGGTTGTACACGACGTCCTGGTAGATCTTGATGCCCTTGGCGTGCGCCGCGTCGATCAGGTCCTGGTAGCTCGCGCCCTCGGACTCCAGACGCGGGTCCACACGGTAGAAGTCCCACCCGTGGTAGCCGTGGAAGTCGTAGTCGGAGCGGTTGAGCACGACGGGCGTGATCCAGATCGCCGAGAACCCGAGGCCCTTGATGTAGTCGAGCTTGTCGACGATGCCCTCGAAGTCGCCCCGGAACATGGGGTCGTCGTTCGCGGCGTTGCCCGACTTCACGTCCATCGAGCCGCCGCGGTTGTTGGTCGCGTCGCCGTCGTTGAAGCGCGCCGTCATGACGAAGTAGATCGAGTCCTCGCGCGGGTCCCCGCCCAGCGGCTCGCCCTTCGTGGCGGGGGGCGTGGTCGGCTTGACGCCGGTCGTCCTCGAGACGGTCGCGCTCGCTGCGGAGCGGTTGCCCGCCGCGTCGAACGCGGTCACGGAGTACGAGTACGCCGTGTTCTCGAGGAGGTTCGAGTCGGTCGCGGAGGTGCCCGTGACGTCACGCGTCACGGTGCCCGCACCGCCCGTGCGGGTCACGGTGTAGCCCGCGACCGCCTTGTCGTCGGTCGACGCGGTCCAGCTCGCGGTGAGGCCGATGCCCGCGCCGGTCACGGCCAGGCCCGAGGGGACCGACGGGGCCGTGGTGTCGGGGACCTCGGGGACGACGGGCGGGCACGGGTCGGTCGCGTTCGCCGTGAGCGCCCCGTTCTTCACGGTCGAGACCCCGGGGCCGTAGGCGTAGTCCTTGCCGCCGTTGTTGTCCCAGGTGCCCGACCCGTTGTTGAAGACGACCTTGCCGCCGCTGGCGGACCCCAGGTCGACGGTGAACCGGAACCACCCGGTGCACGCGGCCTCCATGGACTTGCCCGGCGCCGTGGTCCAGGCCGCGGTCGTGGTGTTGAAGTGGATCTTCGGGGCGGTCCACGTCGTCGAGTAGTAGAGGGTCGCCGAGCTCGTGGGGGTCTCGGTCGGCGTGGGTTCGGGCGTGGGCTCAGGGTCCGGCGTGGTGGCGCAGGGAGACGTCCCGGTCGTGACGGCGCCGTCCTTGACGACCACGATGCCCGAGCCGACCGTGTAGTTGCGGCCGCCGTTGTTGTCCCAGGTCCCCGACCCGTTGTTGAACGTGAGCTGTGCTCCGGTGGCCGTCCCGAGCGGGATGGTCCGGCTGAGCCAGCCTGCGCACGCGGGCGCCATCGCGACGCCGGGGACCGTGGTCCACGCGCCGCCCGTGGCGGCGTAGTGGACGTTTGTCGTGGCCCAGCCCGAGCGGGCCGGGTAGTAGACCGTGGTCGAGGCCTCGCTGGTGGCGCCGACGGCCGAGGTGGCCGCCGAGGTGACGGCGAGCGGGCCCAGGAGCCCGAGGCCGAGGAGGAGAGCGACAGGTCGTCTCCACCGTGCGAACGTCGTTGATCGCATGATCTTCCTTCATCAAGGGGGCGCCGCCGAGAGTCACGACGGCGTGACTTCTGCAAGGTTGCGTAACGTTGCAGCCTTCCTTGCGGGAACATACAGGACATCCACAGGACTGACCAGAGGTGTGGGAGGCTCGACCCGGCGCGCGGACGCGCGACGGAGCGACCCGGCGCACTGGCGCCGAGCGGGGTGGACGATGGACATGATCAAGCCGTGGCACGTCGTCACGCTCGTCTGCGTGCTGGCCCTCGTGGTCTACGTGGTGGTCGTCGCCAGGGCGTTCCTGAGCGGGGTGCGTGGCGAGGAGCGCGGCCTGCGGCGGCGTCGCCGCCCGCGCACCTGAAAGGCGCCGCTCAGCGCACCGACGCGAACGCCTCCAGGACCCGGTCGACGCTCGACCGCAGTCCCCAGCGCGAGGCGAGCGCGTCGAGGGCCGCAGGGTCCGCGGGGGCGGACGGGACGTCGTCGGGCACCGCGGGCAGGGGCGCGTCGCGCGCGACCTGGACCACGAGCGGCGCGACGTCCAGGTAGTCCGCGGCCTCGGTGAGGCGGCGGCGCTGCGTGGGGCTCAGGCCCGGGTCGCCCTCGTCGCGTGCGCGCAGGATGCTCGCGAGGTCGCCGTACCGGGCCAGCAGTCCCGCGGCGGTCTTCTCGCCGATGCCCGCGACGCCCGGCAGGCCGTCGCTCGGGTCGCCGCGCAGCGCGGCCATGTCCGCGTACGCCTGGCCCGAGGTCACGCCGTAGCGCTCGGCCAGGCGCTCGACGTCCACGACGTCGAGCTTCTTGAGCCCGCGTGCGGTGTACAGGACGCGGACGGGCACGTCGTCGTCGACGAGCTGGAACAGGTCGCGGTCTCCCGTGACGACCTCGACGGGCCCGACAGCAGGCCCACGGGAGCCGCTCGCACCGATCCCACCGCCCGCCTCCCGCAGGGCGCGCCGCCTGGCTGCCTCGCGCTCGACGAGCGTGCCGATCACGTCGTCGGCCTCGTAGCCGGGGCAGCCGACGCGTGCGATGCCGAGGGCCGCGAGGACCTCGACGATGACGGGGACCTGTGCGAGGAGGGCCTCGGGTACCTCCTCGATGCCCGTGGTGCCCGGCACCTCGGTCGCGACGCGGTGGGCCTTGTAGGACGGGATCGCGTCGACGCGGAACGCGGGGCGCCAGTCGTCGTCCCAGCACGCCACGAGGCGTGCCGGGCGGCGCTCGGTGACCAGCACCGCGATGGTGTCGAGGAAGCCGCGCACGGCGTTGACGGGCGTCCCGTCGGGAGCCCTGACCGAGTCCGGGACCCCGAAGAACGCACGGAAGTACTGCGACGCGGAGTCGAGCAGCAGCAGGCCGCCGTGGCCAGGGAGCTGGGTGTCGCGCAGGGGTGCGGGCGTCGCCGGGTCCGTCATGCCTCCCAACGTACCGGCGACCGCCCACGCGGGCCGTCCGGGCGCCGCGACCCGTCCGCCCGGCGACGGCGACCTGTCCGGTCGGTCCGTCCGCCCGGCGCAGCCCGTTCGATCTGACTCCGTGACGAGGGATGTGTCACATCCGATTCGGGACCTTTGGCCGGGCTCTTGCCCAGGTCACGTGCCTAGGGTGGAAGTTGCCCCGGGCATCGAGGCGACCCGTCCGGGGTCGCCTGTCAGGAACCCAGCGACCAACGAGAGAAGGCGTGGCGAGGATCATGAAGGCAGCACGTTTCCACGGACGAGAAGACATCCGCATCGAGGACGTCCCGGCCCCCGAGCTGCGGCCGGGCGCGGTCGCGATCGACATCGCCTGGTGCGGGATCTGCGGTTCGGACCTGCACGAATACCTCGACGGCCCCATCTTCACGCCCGCCAAGGGCCGGCCGCACCCGCTGTCGCACGAGGAGATCCCCGTGACCATGGGCCACGAGTTCTCCGGGACCGTGACCGCGCTGGGCGAGGGCGTCGACGACCTGACGATCGGCGAGTCCGTCGTGGTCGAGCCCTACTTCGTGTGCGGCGAGTGCGCGCAGTGCGAGGCCGGCAACTACCACCTGTGCGTCAAGATGGGCTTCATCGGCCTGGCCGGTGGCGGCGGCGGACTCTCCGAGAAGGTCGTCGTCGACCGTCGTTGGGTTCACCCCGTGGGCGACATCCCCCTCGACCAGGCCGCGCTCATCGAGCCGCTCTCGGTCGGCCACCACGCGGTCGTCCGCTCGGGCGCCAAGGCCGGTGACGTCGCGCTCGTCGGCGGCGCGGGACCCATCGGGCTGCTCACGGCTGCGGTCCTCAAGGCCCAGGGCGTCACGGTCATCATGTCCGAGGTCTCCGAGGCCCGGAAGACCAAGGCCCGCGAGACGGGCGTCGCCGACCACGTGGTCGACCCCACGCAGGACAACCTCATCTCGCGCGTCCGCGAGATCACGGACGGCCGCGGCGTCGACGTGGCCTTCGAGTGCACGAGCGTCAACGCGGTCCTCGACCAGCTCTTCGACGCGGTCCGCCCCGCGGGCGTGATCGTGGTCGTGTCGATCTGGGGCAAGCCCGCCGCGGTCGACATGCAGAAGCTCGTCCTCAAGGAGATCGACCTCCGCGGGACCATCGCCTACGTGCGCGACCACGCCGAGACGATCAAGCTCGTCCAGGAGGGCAAGGTGAACCTGGCCCCGTTCATCACGGCGAAGATCCCGCTCGAGGACCTCGTGACCGAGGGCTTCGACACCCTGATCCACCGCAACGAGACCGCGGTGAAGATCCTCGTCCACCCGTGACGGGCTCCCGGCCCGACGGCGGAGCGCACCCTCGACGCGGAAGGTGCGCTCCGGCGTCGGGCCGGGTTCTTGTGCCGTCGAGTGCATGATCGCGCTGCGACACGCCCGGCGAGCCGCAGCCGAATCATGCACTCGACGGAAGCCGGGCGACCGGCTGCCGCTCAGCGGACCGTCGCGAAGAACTCCCGCACGTCCGCGACGAACGTCTCCGGCTCCTCCATCGCCGCGAAGTGGCCCCCGCGGCCCTCGACGTCGGTCCACCGCGTGATCCGGTGCTGGGCCTCGGCGTACCGGCGGATGCCGACGTCGTGCGCGAACACGACGACGGCCGTCGGGACCCCGGTCGGAGGCTTGGGGGCGTCCCACGCGCTCTCGCTCGCGTACGCCATGTACGCCGACGACCCGGCCGTGCCGGTCAGCCAGTAGATCATCACGTCGGTGAGCATCCGGTCCCAGCCGAGCACCTCGTGCGGCAGGGCGTCCGCGGGGAACGTCCACGCCTTGAGCTTGTCGAGGATCCACGCGAGCTGCCCGACGGGCGAGTCGGTGAGCGCCGCGCCGACCAGCCCGGGCCGCGTCCCCTGGATCGAGACGTAGCCGAGCTCCTCGGTCATGAAGCGCCCGATCCGGCCCAGGCGGTCGCGCTCGAGGTCCGTGAGGCTCGCGAGCTCGTCCTCCCCGATCTCGTGGAACGCCATGCCGATGTTGCCGTTGAGGTGCACGCCCACGACCGGCCCCGTGGTGCCGTCGCTCCCGGTCGCGCGCGCGACCTCGGGCGAGACCCCCGCGCCCACGTCGCCGCCCTGCACGCCGTAGCGCTCGTAGCCGAGCCGGCGCATGAGCTCGGCCCACGCGACCGCGATGCGTGCGCTGTTCCAGCCGGCCTCGGTGGGCCCCGAGAACCCGAAGCCCGGGAGCGAGGGGATCACGACGTGGAAGGCCTGTGCGGGATCGCCGCCGTGCGCGCGCGGGTCCGTGAGCGGCCCGATCACGTCGAGGAACTCGGCGAACGACCCCGGCCAGCCGTGCGTGAGGAGCAGCGGCAGGGCGTCGGCCTCGGGCGAGCGCACGTGCAGGAAGTGGACGCGCTGCCCGTCGATCTCGGTGAGGAACTGCGGGTGGGCGTTGATGGCTGCCTCCTGCGCGCGCCAGTCGTAGCGGGTGCGCCAGTGCTCGACGACCTCGCGCAGGTAGGAGACGGGCACGCCCGTGTCCCAACCGTCACCCGGCAGCGGGGCGGGGAACCGGGTGCGGTCGAGACGTGCGGCCAGGTCGTCCAGGTCGGCCTGCGGGATCTCGAGGCGGAAGGAGCGGATCGTGGAGCTCGTCGTCGTGTCCATGTCCTCGACGCTACGCGCGGTAGCGGTCAGCCTCTGTCCGCTATTGGGGACGGGGCCGGTCGTGCCGCCGGGGACGACCCGGGCGCTCCGTGACGTGACCACGACGGTGGGCTGCGCCGTCGGGCAGGTCAGCGACGGTCGCCCAGCGCGAAGCCGAGCGCGGCGACCGTGAGCCACAGCGGACCCACGAACCCTGCCATGTACTGCAGCGGCGAGACGCCCACGAGCAGCGTGAGCCCGCCCAGGAGCAGGCTCACGACCCCGATCCAGCGCGGTGCGGCGCCGTGCCGCAGCGAGGCCACGGCCACGGCGACCGCGGTCAGGCCCGCGCCGACCCACAGCCACGGGATGGTCGCGGTCCAGTCGGCGTAGAACGCGCCCGACTCGGGGACGATCTTGTCGAGCTCGGCGAACCCGAACATGAACTGGGTGTCGAGCCCCGAACCCATGAGCGCCGCGACCGACGTGAGCACGAGGCCCGAGCCTGCGACCGTCGGCAGGAGGCTGCCGGCCGGGGCCTGGACGTCGAGACGTCGCTTGAGCCCTGCCGCGAAGACCAGGAGGAGGATCGCGACGAGGACTGTCGCGGTGTGGAAGACGAGGAGCGTGGACGTCTTGCCCGCGAGGTCGGCGACGATCGCGTCGGCGTCCCCTGCGGTCTGCTCCCAGTTGGCGCCGAGTGCCATGGAGGCCTGGATCGAGACGATGCCCAGGACTCCGGCCGCGACGCCGGTCCACGCCCAGGCGCGGGACGTGCGGGCGGGATGCGCGTGGGCGAGGGCGGCGTCGGACGTGACGGGTGCTGTCGGTCGTGCGGTCATGGTGGACCCCTGCGTGTCGGAGGGCCGGCCCGGCGGGCGGCGGCCGTGGGTGGTTGACACGACGAGCGTGGGGCGGGAGGCGTCCCGGGCGGCAGGGGCGGACGTCCCGGGAGGCTGGGCGCTTCCGTGGTCGTCGAGTGCATGATTGCGCTGCGACACGCCGGGCGTGTCGCAGCGCAATCATGCACTCGACGAGAAAGGGGCCAGGCTCAGCCCGACGTGTGCTTCGCCAGGAACTCCAGGCTCCGGTCGAGCGCGACCTGCCCGGCCTCGGTCGAGAGGTCGAACTGGTACTCGTGGCCCAGGCCGGGCTCCTCGCCGTCGGGCTGGAAGATCGTGTCGACCTCGACGCCCACGTCCGCGAGCCGGGCCGCCATGGCCTTGCCCTGGGGCGTGAGCGGGTCGGCGTTCCCGCCCGTGAGGAACGCGGGCGGGAAGTCCGCGGTCACGTGCTGCGCGACCGACGCGGCGGCGAAGCGAGGATCGTCGGCGAAGTCCTTGGTGCCTGCGTACGCCCACAGGACCGTCTCGAGGAACCAGGCGCTCGCGCCTCCCGTCGAGGTGTCGACGAGCGACATGTCGTACGCCCCGCAGTGCAGCACAACGGCAGCGAGCTGGTCGGGCCCGATCGCGGGGTCGAGGCCCAGGTCCTGCGCGTAGGCGGGGCTCGTGACCGCGGCCGCGACCTGCGCGCTGATCTGGGACCCGGCCGAGTCGCCCGCGAGGACGATCCGCTCAGGGTCCACACCCAGCTCGTCGGCGTGCTCGGTCACGTACGCGAGCGCGTCGTTGAGCTCGAACAGGGGTGTGGGGTAGGTCGCGCCGGGCGCGATCGAGTAGTCGATCGCGACGACCGTGTACCCGTGGCTCGCGACGATCTTCGCGTAGCTCGCGACCTGCTCCTTGCTGCCCGAGACCCACCCGCCGCCGTGCGTCCACACGACCGTGGGCAGCGGCCCGGCGGCGTTCTCGGGGCGGTGCACGTCGAGCAGCGCGTCGGGGTCGTCGGCGCGGTAGGCGACGTCGGTGGTGCTCACGACTCCCGACGGGACGTACGCCGCGAGCTTCTTGTCGGTCTCGTGGCCGCCCTTGTCGAACGCGTACCGGATGAGGAGGGCCGAGGGCCAGGGGCTGACCTGGAACGCGACGAACGTCCCGACCGCGAGGAGCCCGAGCGAGGCCCCGACCCAGCCGAGGACCCGGGGCCAGCGGCGGCGCCCCACGGTCGGGAGGGAGGCGGGGGACGCCGGAGACGGGGAGACCATGCCCGGAGCCTAGCCAGGGGGACGCGCCGGAGCGCAGCAGCACGCGTGCTGCTCCGGGTGATCCGCGCGTCCGGCGCGGTGTGCAGCCGGGGCGGTCAGTCCTCGCTGCTGTCCGGTCCGTCCTGGCTGGGCGGTGGGAGCACGGGCAGCACGACCACGGGCCGGTGCTGCAGGTGCGAGAGCCGACCGGCGACCGAGCCGCCGAGCGCCTCGTTGCGCCACCCGTCGGCCCCCGCGCGATGCGCGCCGACCACGATGATCGCGGCGTCGTGCCCCACGGCGGCCTCGTCGAGCTGGCGGGCCACGTCGCCGTCGCCCGCGACCACGAGGCTCCAACCGACGCCGGTCCCGCGCAGCGCGCGGTCGAGCTCGGTCGTCAGCCGCCGCTCACCGGCCCCGTCGTCGGGAACGGGCCCGACGTCGACCCACACGCACACGAGCGTCGTCCCCAGGGCGTGGGCGAAGCCGGCGGCGCGCTGGACGATGTCCGGGTGCTGGCCCGGGTGTACTCCGACGAGCAGGGGTCGGATCATCTGTCCATCGTGCCACGGGCGCGCGTGCGGGGCGTGCCACGGGCGTGCGTGCCGGCGGGGCTGGGCGGTGCGGGGGTCGGCGGGCGCGAGCCCAGGCCCGACGGCGTCGCTCGCCTCGCGCAGGCAGGCGCCCCCGGAGGTTCAGCCGAGCGAGCGCTGGAGCAGCACGGTGTCGAGCCACCGGCCGTGCTTGAACCCGACCCGTTCGAGCCGTCCGACGTGGCGGAAGCCGAGCTTCTCGTGAAGGATCACCGACGCGGGGGAGTCGGCGTCGCTCACGACGGCGACGATCTCGCGGATCCCGGCCCGCTGGGCCTCGTCGAGCAGCGTGGTGAGCAGCGACCGGCCCAGGCCTTGCCCCTCGGCGCCCGGGGCGAGGTAGATCGTGTCCTCACCTGTGGCCGCGTAGGCGGGCCGCTCGCGCCAGGCACCCACGTACGCGAACCCGGCGACGTCGTCGGGCAGGCCGGGGCCGCTCGCGGCAGCGACGACCAGGAACGGGCGGCGTGCCGCGCGCAGCGACTCCCACCGTTCCTCCCAGCCGGTGAGCGGGAGCGGCTCGGTGTTGAACGTCGTGACCGTGTGCAGGACGTAGTGCGCCGCGATCTCCGTGATCGCGGGCAGGTCCTCACGTGTCGCGGGACGGACTGTCACGGCAGGTGCGTGGGTCATCCCGGCACGGTACAACGCCGGAATCGCCCGGGTGAACGTGCGACCAGAGGTCGCCGGACGCGTCGCCCGATGTCACTCTGAAGAGGGCCACGCCACAGACGTCGTGGCCCTCAGCGAGACATCTTGGCTTTCCGGCAAGGCTCTCTGCCACAAGGGGACGGCAATGCGACGTGCACTGACCACGAGCTCGACCACTTCCAGGACGCGACACGCGTTGTCAGGGATCACGGCCTCGGTGGCCGTCACGTCCTTGCTCGTGATCGGTGCCGTCGCTCCGGCGGTCGCGGAACCGGCGCCAGTGCCGGAGCCGAGCAGCGCGGCCACGGCAGCGGATCCCGCCCCGACATGGACGGAGTCGCCGACGGACCCGGTGGCCGACCTCGGTGCAGCCCCTGAGGGCGCCGACCCGGTCGCGACCGAGACTCCGTCGCCCGACGGTGGGACCGAGGCCCCGGCCGACCCCGGTCAGGACGGGACCACGGGCGAGTCCTCGGGCGACACCGGGGCGGGCACGCCGGAGGAAGCCGAGGTGCAGGGCCCGCCCATGCCGGCCGCGGCGGACGACGAGGCCGAGGTCGAGGGTCCCGGCGTGACGCCCTTCCTGGTCCCGCCGGCCACGGGGAACAACGCGGTCATCACGGTCAAGGTGGGCGGCGACCGCACAAGCCTCGTGGGTGTTGGGCCGCTCGCGGGAGTCACGCTCCAGCTCTACGACGGGACGGGCGCTGCTCCCACGGCACCGGTCGCCGACGCGTGGGCCACGTGCGTGTCGGACGCCGACGGCGACTGCTCGTTCGTCGTGCCGAACACCCAGGTCGGGGGAGCGAACCGCGACCGCCGGTTCTGGGTCGTCCAGACCGGGGTCCCGGCGGCCTGGTACACGAATCCGACCCTCGGGACAGGCAGCAGCGGGTCGACGATCACGGCGTACCAGTTCCGCACCGGGACACAGCTCCGCAACGGCACGACCTACACCTCCGAGGGCTCGTTCATGCTCGGTACCGGCAACACGAACAACGTGGCGTCCGGTGGTATCTGGCAGACCTCACGGGTGAACCCGACCTTCCCCGCGCAGTGCGGGATCGACGTGGCGCTCGTGCTCGACCTGTCGGGCTCGGTCGCGGGCGACCTGCCGGAGCTCAAGGCGGCCGCGAACCAGTTCGTCACCTCCCTGACCGGGACCCCGTCGAACGTCGGGCTCTTCACGTTCAGCTCGCTGGCGCCGGCAGCGAACAACCCGAACCTCGCTCTGACGCCGGTCTCGACCGCGGCGAGCGCTCAGCTGATCAAGGACCGCATCGACTCGTACACCGCGGTCGGTGGCACCAACTGGGACCGCGGCATCTACCAGGTCGCGACCGACTCGACCGACTACGACGTCGCGGTCGTCATCACCGACGGCAACCCGACCTTCTACGGCAACCAGGAGGGCCCCGGGAACTTCACCCGACTGCGCGAGGTCGAGAACGGCGTGTTCAGCGCCAACGCGGTCAAGGATCAGGGCACGCACATGGTCGCGTTCGGCGTCGGCGCGGGGATCGGCAGTGCGGGGAGCGGTCTGAACCTTCGCGCGATCTCGGGCACCGCGAGCGGCACGGACTACTTCCAGACTCCGGACTACGAAGAGGCCGGCAACCAGCTGCGCGCGCTCGCGCTCGGGAACTGCGAGGGGTCGGTCTCGGTCATCAAGCAGGTGGTCCCGTCCACGGCACCCGTCGGATCGATCGCGGGGGCCGAGCCCTCGGGCGGCTGGGAGCTCACTGCGGAGTCGCAGACCGGCGGGGTCACGGTCGATGCTCCGGCCACCGCGACCACCGCTGTCGGTACTGGCGCGGCGAACTTCGGGCTGACGTTCGCGGGTGGGACGACGAGCGGGACGGTCGGCGTGCTGGAGACGCAGCAGCCGGGCTTCACGCTCCAGCAGGTCGACGGCGCCAACGCGGTCTGCACCAACATCCTCACGGGCGACCCCGTCACCGTGACCAACGACGGGGCGAACGGGTTCGACGTGCCTGTGACGGCCACCGCGGCCGTGACCTGCACGATCTACAACAGGGCGCCGAGCCCCGTGGCGTCGCTGGTCGTCAACAAGACCTGGGTCGTCAACGGCACGTCCTACGCGGACGGGCAGCAGCCTGGTGCGCTGACCGCCGTGGCCCAGGTCGCAGGAACTCCGCAGGCCTGGGGAGTGCCGCGGACCGGTCTGCAGCAGGGCCAGTCGATCGCGGTCGCGGAGACGACGACGAACGGTCTCCAGGGCTGCACGTTCGACAGCCAGCGGGTCACGAACGTGAACGGCACGACGGTCGACCAAGCCTTGCCGTCGTCGGTCACGCTCGTCGCCGGCGCCAACTCGGCCATGGTCACGAACACCGTGACGTGCGAGAGCACGCTGACGCTCGCCAAGACGGTCCAGGGTGGTCCGGCGTCGCCGACCGCGTGGACCCTCGACGCGGTCGCCCCCGGCAGCGCGCTCGCCGGACCGAACGGCGTCACAGGCTCACCCGGGGCGACCGCGCTCGTGACCCCCGGCGTGGTATACCCCCTGGCGGAGTCGGGCGGTGACCCCAACTACGCCCAGGTCAGAGGGCCCAACGCGGTCATCATCCCCGGCTCCACAGGGACCTGGCTGTGCGTCGAGCTCGACGCTGACGGCTCGGTCATCCCCGGCTTCTCCGACGGTCTGAACGGCGGCGTCACGGTGCCGCTGGGCCGGTGGATCCGCTGCACAGCCGTGAACCAGGCGGCGACGATCGACGTCCGGAAGATCGTCGAGAACCGGTTCGGCGGTTCCGCGGTGCCCAGTGACTGGAAGCTCAACGTGACCCCGGTCGGCGGTGTTCCGGACGGTGTCGTGGTGCCCGCTCAGGCGGTCGAGGGGGCCGATGTCGCCACACCGATCACGGTCCGCCCGGGCGTGACGTACACGGTCAGCGAGTCGAGCACGCTGACGGGGTACGAGCAGGAGAGTGCCCAGTGCTTGTCCACGTCCGGGGCGTCCCTCGGGCTGACCTTCTCGCTCCTTGCGCTCGACACCGCGTCCTGCACGTTCGTGAACGCCGACGTCCCGGGGCGTCTGACCCTGGTGAAGGAGGTCGACAACGGGTCCACGGGATCTACCGCGGTCCCCGCCGACTGGACGCTCACCGCGACACCGGACGACATCACGGATCAGCCGACGGTCTCCGGCAACGGTGACCCGACGAGCGAGGGCGGCGTGTCCGCGGTCGAGGTCTTCGCCGGGAACTACGTGCTCTCCGAGACGGAGACCGCCGGGTACGCCGCGAGCACGTGGTCGTGCACGGGCGGGGAGCTCGAGGGCGACACCGTGACCGTCGCGCTCGACGCCGACGTGACGTGCACCATCACGAACACGGCCCAGCAGCCCACGCTGACCCTCGTCAAGGAGGTCGACAACGGGACGACCGGCGGGACGTACGAGCCGTCCGACTGGACGCTGACCGCGGCTGGACCGACGACGGGCATCTCGGGTGCGTCGGGGTCGGACGCGGTGACCTCTGTCCCCGTCGCGATCGGCGACTACGAGCTCTCGGAGGAGGGCCCGGCGGGATACACGGCCGGCGCGTGGACCTGCACGGGGGGGACGTTCGAGGGGTCGACGGTGAGCGTCGCACTGGGCGACGACGTCACCTGCACGATCCTCAACACTGCCCAGCAGCCGTCACTGACCCTCGTCAAGGAGGTCGTCAACGACGACGGGGGCTCGGCGGAACCCACCGACTGGACGCTCGAGGCCGACGGACCGACGCCGCTCAGCGGCGTGAGCGGTGACTCCGCGGTCACGGGCGCGGACGTCGAGGTCGGTGACTATGCGCTCTCCGAGACGGGCGGCCCGGCCGGATACGAGGCGTCGGACTGGACGTGCGAGATCCCCGGCATCGACGGCGGAGCCGCCACGCCCGTGACCGTGACGGACGGGACGGTCCAGGTCGGCGTCGGGCAGACGATCGTCTGCACGATCGTCAACGACGACGTCCCGGCACCGTTCACGGTCGTGAAGTCGAGCGACCCGGGCAGCGGCGCGACCGTCCTGCCGGGCGACGTCATCACCTACACGGTGACCGCGACCAAGGTGGGCGAGGGCATCGACCCGCAGGTCGTCGTCACGGACGACCTCTCGCAGGTGCTGAACAACGCGACCTTCGTCGAGGGAAGCATCGACGCGTCGTCCGGGGCGGCGTCGCTCGCCGGCACGACGTTGACCTGGACCATCGGGGACCTGGAAGACACCGAGACGATCACCTACCAGGTCAAGGTCGCCGACGGCGCATACGGTGTCACGCTCACCAACGTCGTCACGGCCCCCGGGGCCGAGCCGTGCGTCGAGCCCGAGCCCGAGCCGGAGCCCGAGCCGGAGGTGGCGCCGTCGGCGTCGGCCCTCGTCACGGACGCCACCGCCCTCGCGGCCGACGTCACGGCAGCCGCCGTGGCGGCCTCACCTACGGCGCTCGCGGCCGTGGACCCCGAGGTCGAGTGCCGCACGACGTCGCACGTCACGCCCGCGTGGACGCTCGCCAAGACGAGCGACCCGGTGACGGGCTCGACCGTCGAGGCGGGCAGCGTCATCACCTACACGCTGACCGTGACGAGCACGACCGACGCGCTGGTGAGCGGGGCCGTGGTCAGGGACGACCTGTCGAAGGTCCTGGCGTACGGGACCCTGGTCTCGCCGCCGCCGGGGACCACCCTCTCCGGGACGACGCTCACCTGGGCGGTGCCGGACCTCGCGACCGCGGGAGCGACGGTCGCGATCTCCTACCAGGTCAAGCTCTCGTCGAGCGCTCACGGCGTGACGGTGACCAACGTCGCGACGCCGGGCCCAGGTGGCGGGTGCGTCACGTGCACGACGACGCACAAGACCCCGCCCGTCTCCGCGACGCCGCCGTCGAGCCTGCCGGCCACCGGAGCCGACGTCGCCGGGATCCTCACGGGGGCGCTGCTCCTGGTCCTCCTCGGCGGGACGCTCGTGACGGTCCGCAGGCGCCGGGCGAACTCCTAGCCTGACAGCAGGACGGGCCGCTCCCCTCGGGGGGAGCGGCCCATCCTGTGCGGTGCTACTCGATGCCGTCGGCGTGGCGCTCGTCGACCGTGCGCGCGGCGTCGCGTGCGGCTTTCTTGTTGGCCCGACGGCGTCGCGCGACTCCGCTGTCGCCCTCTCCTTCGTCGTCGGTCGGCTTGTCCTTCCCGTGACCCGGGTCGTGCAGCATGTGCGAGTCGACGAGCTCGTGGCGCTGGAGGTAGGTGTTGGCGACGGCCTGGATGGTCGCGGCGATCGGCAGCGAGAGGAACGCGCCCAGGGCGCCGAACACGGCCCCGAACGCCAGGACGACGACGAACGACACCGCGGGGTTCATCTCGAGGGCGCGGGCCGAGACCTTGGGCGAGAAGTAGAGGTTCTCGAGCTGCTGGTAGGCCACGATGAAGATCAGGACGGCCACGGCCTGAGGCAGACCCTGCGAGGTCAGTGCGACGATCACGGGCAGCGCGCCGCCGATGTACGTCCCGATCGTCGGGACGAACTGGGACACGACGCCCACGAACACCGAGAGCGGCAGGGCGTAGTCGGTGCCGAGGATCAGCAGGAAGACGAACGTGAAGACGCTCGACAGCGCAGCGAGGACGATGCGCGAATTGATGAAGTCGGAGACCTTGACCTGCGTGATCTCCCAGAGCCGCAGGACCTCCTGCTGCCGGTTCGGCGTCAGCCACCGGCAGATCGCGGCGCGGAACTTGGGCCCTGCGGCCAGGAGGTAGTACGTGACGAGCATGATCGTGAGGAATGCGAAGATGCCTCCGACGATCGTCGTCCCGACCACGAGCGCACCGGACGCGACGTCCTCGCCGAACTCGTTGAACCCTTGCTTGAGCAGGTCGTCCGAGCTGGGCATGTCGATGTCGAACCGCTCCTGGACGAACTCCTGGATGTCCGTGTAGAGCGCCGGGATCGACTGGACGAGCTGGACGAGCTGCTGGACGAACAGGTTGCCGAAGAGCGCGAAGATGCCGGTCACGACGACCAGGCCGCCCAGCAGCGCGGTGGCCGCGGCTCCGCCGCGCTTCCACCCGTGGCGCACCAGCCAGACCACGATCGGCTCGAGCGCGAGCGCGATGAAGAACGCGATGAGGATGTTGACGCCCAGGCTCTTGAGGGTGCCGAGCGCGTACCAGACGAAGATGCCGACGAAGACCGTGACCACGATCATGAGCAGGGCCCGGGGGAGCCAGCGAGGGGGCTTGCGCGGGTCGTCGGGGGCGAGCGCGACGAAGTCGCGCGGGGCGGTGGCCGAGGGCGGCGGGGAGGGCGGACCGGTGGGTGCCGCCGGGGTGGTCGCGTCGCTCGTCATGGGCCGAACGTAGCGAACGCAGGGTCGCGCGACGCGAGCCCACGCCGTCGGGCAGGAAGGTGCGCGAGCGGAGGCCGTGCGTACCCCGCCCGGTCAGGTCACCCGCGGGCCTGGACCTGGGCGATCGGTACCCCGTCGTCGTCCAGGTGCTCGGGCCCCTCGGACCGAACACCCAGGCGCGCGGCGACCCACGGCCCCGTGAGCCCGTAGATCACCGCGGTCAGGAGGATGACGCCGAACACGACCGGCACGAGCTGCTCGAACGGCTGACCGTCCTGCTCGAACCGCAGCGCGAAGACGGACGCGGTCGAGGCGGCGACGATCCCGCGCGGCGCCATCCAGCCGACCATGACGCGTTCTCGGCTCGATAGGACGCTTCCCGTGGTCGCGATCGACGCGACGAGCGGGCGCAGCACCAGGACGAGCAGCGCCACGATCGCGAGCGTCGAGAGCGCGTACGTGGCGAGCGCGTCGAGGTCCACCCGGGCCGTGAGCAGGATGAAGAGCGTGCCGATGAGAAGGAGGCCGACGTGGCTGCCGAACTCGTGCAGGGGCTCGATCCGGGCCCACCGCTGGTTGGCCAGGGCGATACCGAGCGTGGTCGTCGCGAACAGCCCGGCCTCCTCGTGGAACGCCTCGGCGATCGCGTACGTGGCCAGCGCCGTGGCGAACGCGAGCGAGACCTCGGCCGCGGCGGGCACCCTGCCCCAGCGCACGGCCATGACGTAGACGGCCGCGGCGACGGCTCCCGTGAGGATCCCGGAGAAAGCCGTCGCCCCCAGGTGCTCGGGTGCGGCGTGGAGCGCGACGTTCGCCATGGCGAGCGCGACCGTCGCGCCGATCGGGTCGATGAAGATCCCTTCGAACGCGAGCACCGACTCGAGCGGCTGCTTGGGACGGATGATCGCGAGCAACGGCCCGACGACGGTCGGGCCCGACACGATGAGGATCGCCCCGATCACGGCGGCCCGCGACAGCGGCAGGTCGAGGACCCACCAGCAGATGGCCGTGGCGCCGATGCCGGTCAGGACCGCGCCGACCGTCACCAGGAGCGCGACCGGGCGCCGCGCCCCGCCCTTGAGCCGGGCCATGTCGAGCTTGAGCGACTCCTCGAACAGCAGGATGCCCACGGCCATCGAGACCAGGGGGAACAGGTCCTTGCCCAGCAGCGCGTCCGGGTCGACCAGACCCGTCACGGGCCCGGCGATCAGCCCCAGCGCGAGCAGCAGGAGGATCGACGGCACCTTGAGCGCCTTGGCCGCGACCTGGCCGACGACACCGAGCAGAACGACCAGGGCGATCCCACCCGTGAATCCCAGTTCCATGGACCCATAGTGGTGCGGCGAGGCCCTTTGCGCAGCGGATGCCGTGAACGGCCGTCGGTGCCACGATCAGGGGGCAGGACTTCCCCTGGGGGCTCCCGTCCGACGTCGTCGTCGCGCGGCGCCACCAGCACTCGCGCGCAAAGGAGACGACATGGCACGGTCCTCGCAGGTCACGGCATGGGTCGGTTGGGTGTGGTTCGCAGGCATCGTCCTGCTGGTGCTCGGGCTGTTCAACGCGATCAGCGGACTGGTCGCGGCGTTCTCCCCGGAGAAGCTCGTCGGGCTGGGAGAGCAGGGGATCGTCGTCCTCGACGTGTCGACCTGGGGATGGGTCCACCTCGTGGTCGGGATCCTGCTCGTGATCGTGGGCTTCTCGGTGCTCTCCGGCCGAGGGTGGGCGCGCCTCGTCGCGATCGTGCTGGTCGTGCTCAACGTCCTGACCCAGTTCGTCGCCCTGCCCGCCAGCCCGTGGTGGTCGATCGTCACGATCATCCTCGGGCTGTTCGTGCTGTGGGCGCTCGTCGTCCACGGCGACGAGGCCGAGCGCGCGTCCGCCTCGGCGTCCCACCTGCCCTGACCTCACCCACCAGCAAGGAGCGCCACATGCCCTCAACCACCTTCGGTCCGGTCGAGTTCGTCGCGATCGCCTTCCCCGAGGAGCGCGTCCCCGACGCGGTCAAGATCGCGATCGCGGACCTCTTGGGGTCCGACGTCGTGACGCTCCTCGACCTCACGGTCGTCCGCAAGGGCGTGGGCGGGGAGATCGACGTCGTCGAGGTCGAGGATCTCGGAGACGAGCTCGACATCACCGAGACCCAGCTCGGCAGCTCCGGTCTCGCCGGGCAGGAGGACATCGACGACGTCGCCGCGAACCTCGAGCCCGGGACGTCGGCACTCGTGCTGATCGTCGAGCACACCTGGGCCCGCGAGTTCGTCGGTGCGGTGCGCGGCGCGGGCGCCGCGGTGATCGCCCAGGAGCGGATCCCGGCCGAGGTCGTCAACGAGATCGTCGAGCTCGCGGAGCTCGTCTGAGCCGACGCGAGCCACGTCGCACCGCACCTCTCAGCACAGCACCTTCACGGACCGCACGACGAACGGAGAGCACCATGCCACTACGACGCGTAGGACGCCCTGGACTCCTGGGGACGATGGCACGCACCGCGGTCATCGCCGGGACGGCCTCAGCCACAGCGGGTGCCGTCCAGCGGCACCAGCAGGGCAAGGCCGAGCAGCAGGCCGAGGCCCAGCAGTACCAGGCGCAGCAGCAGGCCGAGCAGCAGCAGATGTACGCGGCGCAGGCCGCGCAGGCGCAAGCCGCTCAGCAGGCCCCGGCCGCTCCGGCGCCCGCGGGCGGCGAGAACGACCTCCTGGCCCAGCTCGAGAAGCTCGGCCAGCTCAAGGCGGCCGGCGTCCTCGACGACGCCGAGTTCGCCGCCGCCAAGGCCAAGCTGCTCGCCTGAGAGGAGAAGATCATGGCAACCTTCACCGTCTGGTCGTTCGACACCCCCGGAGGCGCCGAGGTGGCGTCCGGTGTCCTGCGGGACGCGGCCTCCGAGGGCCTGATCAAGATCGTGGACCGCGCGATCGTGACCTGGCCCGAGGGCGCCAAGAAGCCCACCACGCGACACACGCACGAGGACGAGTGGCGCGGCACGGGCTGGGGCGCGTTCTGGGGGCTCCTGTTCGGGGCGCTCTTCTTCGTGCCGGTGATCGGGGTCGCTGCGGGCGCCGCGCTCGGCGCGATCCACAAGTCCATGGAGGCCGTGGGGCTCAACAAGGATCAGCTCGATCGCATCCGTGCGCAGGTCACCGAGGGCACCTCGGCGCTGTTCGCCGTGACCGAGGACGGCAACCTGGACCGCGTCGGTGAGCGGTTCCACGGTCTGCACGGCGAGCTCATCGCCACGAACCTGACCGACGCGGAGCGCCGGCTCCTCCTCGAGACGTTCGACTGACGACGGGTGCTCGACAGGTGCGGGAGGGGCGGCCGCCGGCCGGCCCTCCCGCGGTCCGTGCGGGCTACGCGTCGAGGTGGAGCGGCAGCCCGAACAGCGGGTACCACGCCTCGACGTCGAGGAACGCGTTGATGCCCGTGACCTTGCCGTCCACGGTGTCGATCACCTGCAGCGCCCACGCGTCGTACCCGCCCCCCGGTGACACCCGGTACTGTCCGAACCCGAACGTCCCGTTGACCTGTACGGGCACCATGCGCGAGCCGCGGCACTCCGCACCGGGACCGACCATCCACCTCTCGATCTCGACGGGTCCCTGCATCCACAGCGCGTAGGGCGGCATGGACAACGTGGCCTCGTCGTGGAGCAGCGCCACGAGCGCGGGCATGTCGTAGCGCTCGAACGCGTCGAGGTACTTCTCGAGGAGCTCGTTCTTCTCGTCGTCGACGGAGACGGACGGAAGGTTGGCGCCGTCGGCCCCGGGCCCCGAGCCGTAGTGGGCCTGCGCGGAGAGCGTCGCCCGTGCACGCTGGAGAGCGCTGTTGACCGACGGGACCGACGTCTCCAGGAGCTCGGCCACCTCGGACGCCTGCCAGCGCAGGACCTCACGGAGGATGAGGACCGCGCGCTGCTTGGGCGGCAGGTACTGCAGGGCCGCGACGAACGCGAGCCGGATGGACTCGCGCCCCACCGCGACGTCCGCCGGGTCGCCGTCGCGCGGCAGCACCCGGTCGTCCGGCATGGGCTCGACCCACGTCTCCTCCGAGAGCTGTCCGCCCAGGTTCCGCTCCTCGGCCGACTGCGCGGCGCCGAGCCCCATGGGCCGCTCGCGGCGCCTGCGCTGGGCGAGGTGGTCGAAGCAGACGTTGGTCGCGATCCGGTAGAGCCAGGAGCGCAGCGCGGAACGCCCCTCGAAACGGTCGTAGGAGCGCCAGGCGCGGACCATGGTGTCCTGGACCGCGTCGTCGGCCTCGAAGGACGAGCCGAGCAGTCGGTAGCAGTAGCCAGTGAGCTGCGACCGGTACTGGTCGAGCAGCTCCCCGAGGTCCTCGTCCGCGACGGTCGCTGTGCGTTCGGTCATGGTGTCCTCTCGTGGCACGCGGCTGTGCGCGCCGTGTTCCACGTTAGCGCGACCCGCCGACACGTTCAGGGGTGAGGGCGTCGTCGCGCGCGAGCTCGAACCAGACGGTCTTGCCCGGTCCGTCCGCCGCACGGTGCTCGACGAACCAGCGGTCCGCGAACCGGTCGAGGAACTGGACGCCCCGGCCGCCCGTCTCGTGCGGTGCGGGGTCGTGGAGCGTCGGCTCGTCGGGCGACCCGTCCCGGACCCCGACCCGGACGAGCGCGTTGCTGACCTCGACGATCGCCTCGAGCGGGCCCACCGCGTGCTGGACCGCGTTGGTGAGCGTCTCGCTCGCGAGCAGCATGATGGTCCGGCGCTGGTCGCGGCTGATGCCGCAGCTCTCGAGGATGTCGTCGACCCAGCGGCGGGTGGGCGAGATCGCCGCGGTCGTGTGCTCGACGCTCCGGGAGACCCGGGTGGGGCACGCGGGCGTGGGGTGCGAGTCCACCGCGGCGCGGACCCGCACCGCCAGGACCGCGATGTCGTCGCGCTGGTCGCTGCCGACCAGACGCTGGACCAGGGCGTTGGGCAGGGCGAGCGTCGACCCGTGCCGCAGCGAGACGAGCGCCTGGGCGAGGCCCGCGAGCCGCGTGCTCTGGGCGACGCCGTGACGCTCGATGAGACCGTCGGTGTAGAGCAGCAGGGTGTCGCCGGGCCCCAGGTGGGTCAGGTGGTCGCTGCGAGGAGCGTTCGGCACGAAGCCGAGCATCATGTCCGGCCTGGCGTCGAGCATCTCGACGCTCCCGTCTGACCGGAGGACCAGGGGCGGTGGGTGCCCGGCGTTCGACCAGGACAGGTCGAAGAAGTCCCCGCGGCGGTCGAGCCGGGCCACGACCGCGGTCCCGCTCGCGTGCAGCGCGAGCCCGGAGTTGGCGCGGTCGAGGAGGCGCAGCAGCGCGGACGGGGACTCGTCGTGGCTCCAGGCGAACGTGCGCAGCATCGAGCGGAGCTGGCCCATCTCGGCCGCTGCCCGCATGTCGTGACCGGTCACGTCGCCGATCATGAGGACCGAGGCGTCCTCGTCGTGCACCACGGCGTCGTACCAGTCCCCGCCGACCTGGTCCGTGAGCGTCGCGGGCGAGTAGGTCGAGGCCAGCTCGAGGTGCGGGATGTCGGGCAGCTCGGTGAGCATCGCGGCCTGGAGCGTGGTCGCCGCGTCGCGCCGTTCCTCGAGCAGCCGGACGCGTTCGAGCGCGTGCGCGACGAAGCCCGCGAGCCCGGCGCGGGACAACGACTCGTCGTCGGCGACCTTGCCCTGCTCCCACGCGAGGAAGACGACCGCGAGCAGCGAGGTGCCCGAGACCACGGGCAGGAGCGCTCGGGAGCCGACCGTGTCGTCGATCGCGTCCGAGACCGACGGGAAGGCCGCGAGGACCTCGGCCTGGTCGCGGAAGAAGAGCGCCTCCTGGGTGCGCGCCACGAACGACACGATCCGGTCCTGGTCGTCGATGCGCGCGTAGCGGTAGGAGGGGACGAGCCCGGGCTCGAGGTGGTCCATGCTCGTGTACGTCAGGCTCTTGCGCGACGGGTCGACGACCGCGAGCCCCGCGTACCGGGCACCGATCGCCGACGACGCGACGTAGGCGAGCGTCTCCCCGACGTCCTGGACCGACGTCGCGTCGGCGAACGCCTCGCTGAGCATGAGGAGCAGGCGGTTGCGGCGCGTCGCCTGGATGGCGAGGTTCTGCATCCGCGTCGCACGCTCGTGCGCGATGCGCAGCCTGAGCTCGGACGTGCACGCGGCCGTGAGGTCGGCGAGCGTCGCGAGGTCCGACTCGGTCCAGTCGTGCGGTTCGTCGTCCATGGCGCACAGCGTCCCGACGACGCGTCCGCGCTGGTCGAGGATGGGGAAGCCCGCGTAGGCCAGGACACCGAAGTCGGGGATCGCGGGGTTGTCCCAGACCCGGCTGTCCTTGCGGGTGTCGGGGACGACGAGCGGCTCGCGGTCGTTCGTCACGTGCTGGCAGAACGAGTGGGTCAGGGGCATCCGCCGGCTCGCCTGGATGTCCTCCGGGAGGCCGTGGGCGCCGGGGTAGACCTGCTCGTCGGCGAGGACGAGCGACACCGCGGCGGTCGGGACGCCGAGCTGGCGCATGGCGAGCCGGGCGAAGCGGTCGAAGGACTCGTCGGCGGTCGGGGAGCCGAGCCCTGCCTCGACCAGCTCGAAGATCGCCTGGGCCTCGGTCACGCCTCAGTATTACCCGCGACCGGCTCCGCGTCGCGGCCTGGATGGGGTGAATCGGGCACCGCGGGCAACTCGCCCAGGTCGCTGGGTGCGGGGCGGACCCCGCCTGGGGACGACGACGGCGCGCCGCCCGGGGTGGGTGGCGCGCCGTGGTCGGTGGGTGGGGTGGGTCAGCAGGTGGTGGTGGGGTGGTCGATCTGCTGGGTGTGGGTGGTGCCGTCGGTGCGGGTGGCGGTGATGGTGGTGGTGCCTGCGGTCAGGGTCTGGGTGCGGGCGGAGAAGGTCTGGCTGGCGGACTTTCCGGGGGCTACGTCGTGGAAGGTCTTGGTGCCGAGCGGGGTGGTGAGGACGATGTCGAGGGGGACGTCGCTGGTGTTGAGGGCTCGGACGGACAGGGTCGCGGTGCGTCCGGTGCACTGGGCGCGCACGCTCGCCTCGACCCCCAGGTCGACCTCGGGGGCGACCGGTTCCTGCGAGACCATGACCCAGCTGACCTGGATGTCAGGAGAGCGGGTCGGGGTGATGCGCAGCTCGGCACGGCCGTCCGCGCCGACCTCGACCGTGTACTGCCCCGCTGCGGGGTCCGCCGTGAACAGCCGCTCCTGCTCGACGACCGTGCCGTTCAGGCTGACCCGGGCGGCCCGGTTCGCGTGCGGCCACGGATCGTAGAAGCCCGCACGGACGGTTGCCGTGCCGGGCTCGAGGCCCTCGAACACGTACACCAGGTCCTGGTGGTTCTTGCCGTACCGCAGGCTCTGGTAGATGTCGCCGCCCGAGCGCAGAGCGCTGTCTGCGGGCGAGCTGCTGAGCCCCCACCGGACCCCGGTCGACGGGTCTGCGGCGAGCTGCTGCTCGGGGACCGACCCGAGGAGCGGGAGGCCGTGCTCGGCCTCGGCGACCGCCCGGATCGCGGTCCAGTCGGAGGTCGTCTCCCCGCCAGCGTTGACCACGTACCGCAGGTCGTGCGGCACGGCCAGGACGTCACGCGAGAAGGTCCTCCCGTCCGCCAGGGTGCCCCGGAGAGCGACCTGACCCGGACGAGAGATCGAGGCGGCGTCCCAGGTGACGGCGACCGCCGTCGTCGTCCCGGCCTGCGTGACCTCGACGGTCGAGGGGAGCGTGGTCGTGTCGCCCAGCCACACGTGGCCCGGGAGGTCGGCCCGGACGCTCCAGCTGCCCGAGGGAACCAGGTCGTCCAGCGTCCAGGTGCCCGGGTTCGTGAGCGAGAGGGTGCCGTTCTCGCCGAACGTGATCGGCAGCCACACGTAGGGGGCGTTCTTCAGGTCGCTGGGCGTCCAGCGGTCGCCCATGTAGACGAACTTCCCGTTCTCGGGGTCGACCGGGATGACCGAGGTGCTCTGCGAGCCGAACGTCGTCGACGCGCCGCTGCCCGAGACCGGGTTGCCGTGGTCCGTCCACTCCCCGAGGATGTCGGTCGCGGTGGCGTACTGGGCAGGGTTCGGGTCCCACCCGGTCGCACCCGAGGTGATCAGGTAGTACGTGCCGCCCTGCTTGAAGAGAGCGGGGGCCTCGCGGTGCGCGCCGATGTACGGGCGCGTGAAGTCGACACCCTTGACGGCCTCCGCCGGCGGCGTCGCGAGCTGCGTGTACGTCTCGTCGAGGCGTGAGATGAACAGCGAGTAGTTCTCCTCGGACGAGTAGATGATGTAGCCCGTGCCGTCGTCGTCGACGAAGAGATTCATGTCGCGCGCCATGCCGGGGCTCGACGGCATGTGGTTCGGCTCGCCCTCGGGAGCGACGTGCAGCCGGTAGGAGTCGATGTACCGGAAGGGGCCGGTGGGCGAGTCGGAGACCGCGACGCCCGCGTTGGCCTTGGCGTACTGGGCGTTCGACGTCTCGGACGGTCCGTCGGCGTGCACCCACAGGACCCACTGTCCGGTCGACTCGTTGTAGATCACCTTGGGGCGTTCCAGGATCGCGGCGTTGACCGCGGGATCGGTCTGGACCGTGCCGAGGTCGCGATACACCGCGGCGCGCTCCTCGGCGGTGTAGTCGGCGTAGAGCTCGGCGAAGTAGGGGTCGGACTCGAACTGGTCGGCCGAGGACATGGCCCGGAGCGCGAGGCCCCTGTCGGTCCAGTTGTAGAGGTCGTACGACGAGTAGACGTGCACGCCCGGGCTCGAGCCGTACCCGTTGCTGCGGTCCTCCCCGTACCAGTAGTAGATGCGCTCGCCCGCGTCGTCGGTGGCCGGGACGACCTGTCCGCCGTGCGCCTGGATGACGCGCCCCTGGTCGTCCGTCCAGGGTTCGCCCGGACGGAACGAGTCGTAGGTCTCGACCGGGCGCAGGGCGTCGTGCGCGGCCTCGATCGCCTCGAACGCCGCCCGGATCGCGGCCTCGTCCTGGCTCGCTGCGTCGACCAGGGCCTGCGCGGCGTCGAGTGCCGCGTCGAGTGCGACGACGGTCTCCGACGCGAAGCCGTGGGCCTCCTCGGGGGAGAGGGTGGACGCGGCGATCTTCGCCCCGAGCGTCTCGACCGTCCAGGACGGCAGTGCGCGGACCAGCAGGTAGCTGACCGCCGGGTCGGCCCAGGCGCCGTTCCGGTCGGCGGGGCTCGCGACCGAGGTGTTGAGCGTGCCGTCGGTGACGTGCACGGTGTAGCTCTTCTCGAGCGCGGAGGTGCCCGTGTCGAACGTCTCGAGCGCCGTCCCCTCGGCGCGGGTCACGACCTTGCGTCCTCCCCATCCGGACGGGATCTGGAAGCCGAACGTGAGCTCGTAGGTGCCGTCGGGGACGTCGAAGTCGTACGCGACCTCACGGCTGGGCAGGTGGGCGCCGGTGGGCTCGGCGTCGTAGCGCAGCGACGCGCTCCTGACGTTGCCCGTGCTGTCGTTGGCGACGGGGTTCGAGGTGGAGCTCACGACGTAGCCCCACGATCGGCCTGTCGCGACGTCCGGTCCCAGCTTCTGGTCGGTGCGGCTCTGGTAGAGACCCAGGTGGTCGCCCGCGGCGACCGTGTCGGTCACGGTCGAGCCGGCGTTGGCGAAGTACAGCGTGAAGTCGTTCTCGACGAGCTGCTGAACGGACGGCTGGGGCCAGCCGTCAGCCACGGTGGCCCGCGCAGGAGGCGCGGCGGCACCGGCTGCCGAGGCCGGGAGGACGAGCGCGCAGCTCGTCAGGAGGGCGGTCACCGTGGCGGCCGAGCGCCACGTTGCTCTCGGTTCGTGGGATCTCACTGGAGGGACCTTTCGGATGGTCGGGGGGTGTTCGAAGGTGCGCAGGTGCGCCCACGGCGCGCCGCCCGGGGTGGGTGGCGCGCCGTGGTCGGTGGGTGGGGTGGGTCAGCAGGTGGTGGTGGGGTGGTCGATCTGCTGGGTGTGGGTGGTGCCGTCGGTGCGGGTGGCGGTGATGGTGGTGGTGCCTGCGGTCAGGGTCTGGGTGCGGGCGGAGAAGGTCTGGCTGGCGGACTTTCCGGGGGCTACGTCGTGGAAGGTCTTGGTGCCGAGCGGGGTGGTGAGGACGATGTCGAGGGGGACGTCGCTGGTGTTGAGGGCTCGGACGGACAGGGTTGCGGTGCGTCCGGTGCACTGGGCGCGCACGCTCGCCTCGACCCCCAGGTCCACCTGGGTCACGAACGTGATCGTCGAGGTCGACGTCGTCCCGTCCTCGGCCGTCACGTCGACCGTGGCGGTCGCGGTCGATCCGGCCGCGACCTCGCCGGGCTGCCTCACGGCGACCGTGGCGTACGGGTCGGCCGCGACCGCGGCCACGACGGGCGTCGCGCCCGCCTCGGTCAGCACCTGGTAGGTCGTCGTCGCGGGGTCGAACCCGGCGACGGCCTCGCCGTCGACCGTGAGGCCGGCGAGCGCCGCGTCGGAGGACGTGCCCGGGGCCTTGGCGAGCACCTGCACCTCGCTCACGACCATGTGCGTGTTGGGGCGTGCGGTCATGACGACCCGCACGGCCGAGGTGCGCACGTCCACGGGGACGTCGACCACAGGGGCGCGGCTCGTGTCGTTGCTGACCGCGACCGACGCGCTCACGTCCTTCCACGCGCCGTCGACCAGGGCCTGGACCCGAAGGTTCTGGGCCCAGCTCGCGGTCGAGCCGTCACGGTAGAACGTCGTGACGACGTGCGTCACGTCGCGGGACGCGGGGAGCGTGACCGTGAGGGTGTCGGTGGCGTTCTTGTCGGAGGACTTCCAGTTGGACCATGCCTTGTCCGTGGTGTTGCCGTTGACGATCCCCGAGGCCGAGTAGCCCGGCTCGGTGAAGGTCGCCGAGGCGGTCGTCCCGGGAGCGGACGTCGCACCTTCGTCGACGGCTGCCGTGACCTGGACGCGGACCGTGGCGGGCAGGACCTCGCCCAGCCCGGAGTCGGCCGTCCCGGCGAGCTCGACGACGCCGACCTCGGCGAACGCACCCGCGGGGGCGGTCTCCCAGGTCACGGGGCGCTCGACCTGGCGGCCGCCCGCGGTGAGCGCGGGGACCGTGGCGGGCAGGACGGGCGTGCCGCCCGCGTAGGCCTTGGCACGAGCAGGCAGCGTCGTGGTCAGGGTGTCGACCACGACCTCGGCCGTGGCGCTCACGGGGCCACCGGGAGTCGTGACCGTGCCCTGGACCTCGACGGTCCCGGCTGCGGCCCAGGCCGACTCGGCCGGGAGGTCCCACGTCACGGGCAGGGTGCCGCGCGCGCCGTCACGGTAGACGGGGACGACCGTGGTCGGCAGCGTCGGGACGGTGCCGGGCACGGTGAACGCCTCGACCGGGGTCGTGCCGAGCACGGTCTCGTCGGTCAGGCGCCAGCGCTGGTTCTGGCCCGAGTTCGCGGTGTACGTGGACACGGGAGCGCCGTCGGTCGAGGACTGGCCGCCGACCTCGAGCACGCGCCCGCTCGCGGCGTTGACGAGCGTGTACGTCTGGTCGCCCGTCGTCGACAGGATCCACTGAGCGGTCGTGGCGGGCTGCTCCGATGCGTCGACCAGGACGGCCGTGCCGTCGGGGACGACCGCGAGCTGCTTGCCGTTCGCCGCGGACGTCACGGCGTAGCGCGTCGTGTGCGACCCGGAGCCCTCGGGGGCGCCGAGCGGCGTGAGCTCCCACACCTGTGCCGAGGCTGCCGCGTCGTTCGTGCGGATCACGACGCCCGAGCCGCTCGCCGCGGGGGCGAGGGACTTGCCGGACTGGACGCCCTGGAGGCGGTAGACGTGGCCCTCCTGGACCAGGGAGGCGTCCTGCGCGACCCCTGCGACGCCGTCGACCACGAACGTCGTGACCGACTCCGCCGGGACGGTGAGCGTGGCAGCGCCCGACGCCACCGCGACCGGGGTGCCCTCGACGAGGGTCCCCGCGGTGCTCGTGACGAACGGTGTGACGGTCGCGCCCGCCTCGATGCTGCCGAAGCCCGACAGGTCGAGCGTCACGGCGCGCTCCGCCGTCGTGCTGTTGACGTGGACCACGGTGGCCGCATCGCCCGAGGCAGCCACGGCCGCCGTGCTGTTGCTGTCGTCGACGCCGACCAGGTGGTCACCAGGGGCGATGAAGTGCGTGAAGTTCTGCGTCGTCTGGTACTTGGTGTTGGTGTAGATGGGGCACGTCTCGAGCGTGTCCTCGGCGGTGCAGTCGAAGGGGATCTGGATCTCGCCCCAGTTCGCGCCCTCGGCGCTCTCGCCGCCCGGTGCCATGTTGGTGTAGTCCTCGACGGGCTGCCAGAACACCCACGCCGAGGGCTCGAGCTCGCGCAGGTCGTCCGCGATGTGCTGGGCGCTGCCCAGGCCGGACTCCATGCTCACGAAGTCCTGCCCCGTGCTGCTCCAGGACCCGCCGACCTCGCTCATCCACAGGCGCTTGCCCTCGCCCTTGGCGATGTCGCGCACCGCGGTGCGCTGACCCGTGCCGTACGTGTGGACGTTGAGCTGGTCGACCTTGGCCTTGACGTCGGCAGGGTACGAGTTCCAGTTGGTCGTGAACGTCCCGGGGTTGGTCTCGTCCATGGCCGCGATGCCGGCCGAGGTGTCGGCGCCCTCGAGCGCGGCGTCGAGCGCGGTGATGACCTTCTGCTGGAGCGCGGGGCCCATGTGGGCGCCCTCCTGGCGCCCGCCCGTGGGCTCGCCCGCGGAGTTCAGCGTGGTCCGCCAGTAGTTGGTGTTGGGCTCGTTGAACGGGTCGATCGTGCCGACCTCGATGCCGTGCGCCTTCTCGAGGCGCTCGGTCACGCCCACCATGTACGCGGCGAAGTCGTCGATGCTCTCGGTCTTGAGCTGGTCGTCGGTCGCGTTGAAGCTGCCCGAGACGTAGCCGTTGGGCGTCATGAAGTAGGGCGGGGAGTTGCTGAACGTCTCCCACGTGTCGACGTCGTCCTTGATGCGGTCGACCCACCAGCGCTGGGTCGCGTCGGCGTCCTCGTTCCAGTCGGCCGGGTCCTCGGGGTCCCACCAGTCGACGTCGGTGCGGGTCGTGCCCTCGGGGGCGTTCCACCACCCCTCGACGGCGCCGCCCGCGCGCAGGTAGTCCGTGACGTCGGGTGCGTGCCCGCCGCCCACGTTGTAGCGCGCGATGTTGAGGTTGAGCCCCTCGTCACCGAACACCATGTCCGCGAGCTTGTCGCGCACCTCGTCGGGGTAGTCGCCCGTCGCGTTGGCGAACCAGACGAGGCTCGTCCCCCAGCCCTCGAACGCCTTGCCGGCATAGCTCGGGTCGGGGCGCACGGTCACGCCGGGTACGGCGCCTGTGTCCGCGGCCGCGGCCACGCCCGTGGCGAGCACACCGCCCGACGGCGCAGCCTGGGCCGTGGCGCTCAGCGCACCACAGCTCAGGGTCACGGCGGCGACGCTCAGTGCGGCGAGCCACCTCCTCGATGCTCCTGCGTTCATCCTTGAACTGCCTTTCTCTCGCTTCTCTGCGAACCTGGCGTCGTGCACGCCACGGGCCGGCGCCTGCCGTCGTGCGGCGGGCGCCGGTCCGTGGACGCTGGGGGTCGTGCTGGTCGTGCTGGTCGTGCTGGTCGTGCGGTCGTGCGGTCGTGCTGGTCGGTGAGGTGCCCTCAGTCCTTCGGACGGCGCAGGACGGCTACGCCGCGCGGGGCCAGGACGACGGTCGCGTCCGGTGCACCGCCCGAGCGCCGGCCGACGAGCACGTCCCCCGTGACGCCGTCGACGTCCACCTGCTCGGCCGTGCGGTTGATGAGGAACCAGAACTCGTGCTCGGCCGTGCCGCGCACCGCGAGCTCGACCTTGCCGCGGACCGTGGCCGGCAGGTCGCCCGGGAGGTGCGCGTCGTCGAGGAGCGAGCGCACGAGCGGCTCGAGGCCCGTGCCCAGGCGCGTCGAGACGTAGGTCGCCGAGCCCGAGCCCACGGGCCGGCGTGTGATGGCCGGGCGCCCGCCCTGTTCACCCGTCTTGTACCAGGCGAGGACCTCGACCGAGGAGTCCGTGACCGTGATCGGCTCGGACCACAGCGAGCCCTCGTTGCCGTCGTCGAGCAGGACCGTCTCGCCCTCGAGCAGCGGGGCGAACTCCTCGACCCGGATGCCCAGCAGGTCGGAGAACGCGCCCGGGTAGCCGCCCAGGTGGATGTGGTCGTTCTGGTCCACGATGCCCGAGAAGTAGGTCGTCACCAGGTGGCCGCCGGCCTCGACGAAGGCCTGGAGCCGCTCGGCGAGCGCGCCCGGGACCACGTGCAGGACGGGGGCGACGACGACGTCGTACCCGGAGAAGTCCGAGCGTGCCGGGACGACGTCGGCGCGCACGCCCGCCGCGAGGAACGCCGAGTACCAGTCGAGGGCTTCCTGGCGGTAGCGCAGCGAGTTGTTGGGGTGCGAGTCGAGCTCGCTCGTCCACCAGGACTCCCAGTCGAACAGGATCGCGGCACGCGCGGGGACCTGCTCCGAGCCCGCGATCTCGGCCAGCGCGCCGAGCGTCGCGCCGAGCTCGCGCACCGTGCGGTGCACCTCGCTGTCCTCGCCGGCGTGCGGGACCATGCCCGAGTGGTACTTCTCCGCGCCCGCGCGGGACTGGCGCCACTGGAAGAAGCAGACGGCGTCGGCGCCGTGGGCCACGTGGGTCAGCGAGTCACGGACCAGGTCGCCGGGCTTCTTGGCGACGTTGATCGGCTGCCAGTTCACGGCGCTCGTCGAGTGCTCCATGAGGAACCAGGGCAGACCGCCCGCGATGTGGCCCGTGAGGTTCGCGGAGAAGGACAGCTCGTCGTGGGCCTGGACACCCGGCAGGACGTAGTGGTCGTTGGACACGAAGTCGATCTCGTCGGCCCAGTCGACGTAGTCCATGCCCTTGGTCTCGCCCATGACCATGAAGTTCGTGGTGACCGGGACGTCGGGGGTCAGCTCGCGCAGGACGTCGCGCTCGGCGCGCAGGTACGACTTGAGGGCGTCGGACGAGAAGCGCTTGAAGTCGAGCTGCTGCGTGGGGTTGGGGTGCGAGGCCGCGAGGCGCGGCGGCAGGATCTGGTCCCACGCGCTGTAGCGCTGCGACCAGAACGCGGTACCCCAGGCGTGGTTGAGCTCGTCGAGCGTGCTGTAGCGCTCGCGCAGCCAGTCGCGGAACGCGCCGGCCGCGTCGTCGCTGAAGTCGTAGACGTTGTGGCAGCCGAGCTCGTTCGACACGTGCCACGCGGTGAGCGCCGGGTGGTCGGCGTAGCGCTCGGCCATGGTGCGCACGAGGCGCAGCGCGTGCTCGCGGAACACGGGCGACGTGGGGCGCCAGTGCTGGCGTGCACCGGGCCACAGGGTCTCGCCGTTCGCGGTCACGGGCAGGATCTCCGGGTGGGCCGTCGTGAGCCACGGGGGAGGGGACGCGGTCGCGGTCGCGAGGTCCACCGCGATGCCGTTCGCGTGCAGCAGGTCCATGATCTCGTCGAGCCAGGCGAAGTCCCAGGTGTCGGCCGTCGGCTGGAGCCGGGCCCACGAGAAGATCGCGACCGAGACGATGTTGACCCCGGCGGCCCGCATGAGCCGCACGTCCTCGGCCCACACCTCGCGGGGCCACTGCTCCGGGTTGTAGTCCGCTCCGAAGCCGAGGCGCGGCGTCGCGCGGTCCTCGGGCCACCGCAACCAACGGTGCGGTGTGGGGGTCGATGACATGGGATGCTCCTCGATCTCTCGTCGACCGGGGCGGCGTCTCTCGCGCCCCGGAAGGGGACGCCGGCGTGCGTCGTGCTGCGCACGCCGGCGTCGGGTCGGTGGGCCGGGCTGCCTGCCCGGCCCACCGGGCAGGTCAGTCGTTCGTGACCTTGAATCCCTGCCCGTTGCCGTACGTGGTGATCTGGTCCTGCCAGGCCGTCAGGCCGTCGGCGATGGGCGTCGCGTTGCTGAACGCCTGGCCCGCGGTGTCACCGAAGACCGAGTTCGCGTAGACCTGGAAGGGCAGGTACTGCCAGCCCGAGCTGACGTCCTTCGAGGCCTGGACGAAGACCTCGTTGACGGCCTGGCCGCCGAAGAAGTCGGACGTGGCGCCGAGGAAGTCGGTGTCGGCCATGATCGAGCTCGTCGAGGGGAACAGGCCTGCGTCGACCTGCGCCTGGACGGCCTCGGAGTCCGTGCTGAGCCAGCGGGCGAAGGCCAGGGCCGCAGCCTTGTTCTCGCTCTTGGCGAGCACGGCCGTGCCCGAGCCACCGTTCTCGGCGTTGGCCGGGGTGCCGGCCTCCCACACGGGCATGGTCGCGGCCTTCCAGCTGCCTGCCGTGGAGGGGATGTTCGTCTCGAGCGAGCCCGGAGCCCAGGCGCCCGTCATCCACATGGCGTAGCGGCCCGAGTCGAGCGAACGCCAGAACGCGTCGTTCCAGCCGCCCGCGACGTCGACGAGCTTCTCGGAGATCAGGGTGTCCCACAGCTCGGCGAACTTCTGCGTGCCCTCGTCGCCGAACGAGATGTTGACGTCCGTGCCCTCGACCGAGAACGGACGGCCCTCGGCCTGCCAGATCAGCGAGTCCACGCCGCCCGCGTCGCCCGGGTCGATCGACGCGATGAAGTTCTCGGGGTTGTCGGCCTTGATGGCGCGCGCGACCGTGAGGAACTCGTCCCACGTCGTCGGGGCCTCGACGCCCAGGCGCTCGAGGATGTCGGCGCGGTAGAACATGACCATGGGGCCCGTGTCCTGGGGGAAGGCGTAGTGCCCGTCGCCTGCGGCGACCTGCTCCCACGCCGAGGCCGTGAAGTCGGACTCGAGGTCGGACAGGCCGACGTCGTCGAGGCTCACGAGCGACTCGCCCAGCGCGAACTGGGGGAGGGCGAAGTACTCGATCTGCGCGAGGTCGGGCGCGCCCGACCCTGCCTTGATCGCGTTCTGGAGCTTGGTGTACTGGTCGGCCGACTGACCCGCGTTGGTCAGCTCGACCTGGATGTTCGGGTGGGCCTCGTTCCACAGGTCGACCGTGGGCTGGAGGTTCGGGACCCAGCTCCAGTACTGCAGGGTCGTGGTGCCCTCGGCGTCGAGCGCTGCGTCGATGTCGGCTGCCGTGACGTCGCCGCCACCACCACCGTCCGAGCTGCCGCCGTCGCTGCCGCCGGAGCACGCAGCGAGGGTCAGGGTGAGGGTGAGTGCTGCAGCGGTGACCGCGGCTCCGCGGGCGCGGGTGATCCTCATGGGGTGACTACCTTTCACTTCGGTGTGGAGAGGGGTCCGTCGGGGAGCCGACGTGGGGTGGTGCTACTGCTTGACCGCACCGGCCGCGAGGCCGGACTGCCAGTACCTCTGGAGGAAGAGGAAGACGATGATCAGCGGGACGATCGCGACGAGCGACCCGGTGAGCACGAGGTTGTAAACCGGCTCGCTCGCCCCGGAGGAGCCCGCCTGCGCGCTCCACTGGTTCAGGCCGACCGTGAGCGGGTAGAGCTTGGGGTCGGTGAGCATGATGAGCGGCAGGAAGTAGTTGTTCCAGGTTGCGACGACCGTGAAGAGCAGGACCGTGATGAAGCCCGGGGTCAGGAGCCGCAGCGAGACCGAGAGGAAGGTCCGCAGCTCGCTCGCGCCGTCGAGGCGAGCTGCCTCGAGCAGCGACTCGGGCACGGAGTCCTGCGAGTACACGTACATCAGGTACAGGCCGAACGGGCTCGCGAGGGCGGGGATGATCACGGCCCAGGCCGTGTTGACCAGCCCGAGGCGCGAGAACATGAGGAACGTGGGGACCGCGAGGGCGGTGAGAGGGACCGTCATGGCCCCGATCACGCCCGCGAGGACCCACTTGCGACCGGGGAACGAGAACTTCGCGAGCCCGTAGCCGCCGAGCGTGGCGAGGATCGTGGCACCGATCCCGCCGACGCCCGCGTAGAGCACGGTGTTGAGGAGCCAGTTCGAGTAGATGCCGCCCTGGTAGGAGAACAGCTTGGTCAGGTTCTCGCCGAGCGCGAAGTCGTCCGCGAACCACAGGCCGAACGAGTTGAACAGCCCGCCGTTGGTCTTGGTGCTGTTGATGACGAGCCAGAGCAGCGGCACCACGGCGTAGAGCAGCATGAGCGTCATGAGGATGGACAGGGTGGGCGAGGTGCGTGCCCGGGACGAGGAGGCGGGGCGGCGGCGCCCGGTGCGTGCCTTCTTGACCGGGGCCTCCGGCGAGGCCTGCACGGTGCTGGTCTGCGTCATCACTTCTCTCCTGCTCGGCTCAGTCGTTGCGCGAGGGCTGCGACGACGACGGTGACCGCGCCGACGATGATCGCCACGGCGGCCGAGTAGTTGTACTGCTGGCCGTTGAACGCCAGGTTGTACGCGTACATGTTGGGCGTGAAGTAGCTGCTGATGGTCGTGGGGGCCAGGGCGCGCAGCACGTTGGGCTCGTTGAAGAGCTGGAACGAGCCGATGACCGAGAAGATCGTGGTCAGCAGGAGCGCGGGGCGCAGCGCGGGGAGCTTGATCGAGAACGCGGTGCGGATCGCGCCGGCGCCGTCGATCTCCGCGGCCTCGTAGAGCTCGGTCGGGATCGAGCGCAGCGACGAGTAGAGGATCAGCATGTTGTAGCCCACGAACGACCACGTGACGATGTTGCCGATCGCGACCAGGACCCACGACGCGGACAGCAGGTCCGGGGTCGCGACGCCGATCGCGTCGCCGATCTGGCGGATGAGCCCGAACTCGTTGCCGTACATGTAGCCCCACATGAGGGCCGCGACGACCGAGGGGACCGCGTAGGGGAGGAAGAGCGTGATGCGGAAGGCGCCCTTGGCCCGGAGGCGGCCCGAGTCGATCGCGAGGGCCGCGAAGAGCCCGAGGCCGAGCATGATCGGGACCTGGACCGCGAAGAACAGGAGCACGCGACCGAGGCCCACGTGCAGCAGCGGGTCGGTCAGCGCCTGGGCGTAGTTCGCGAAGCCGGCGAAGAACGAGCCGCCCACGAGCCGGTCCTGGAAGAACGAGAGGTAGACCGCGTAGAAGAGCGGGGCGACGATCGCGAAGACGAACACCGCGAGGAAGGGGAGGACGAACGCGAGCCCGGTCCACTCTCGTCGTTCGGGTGGAGCCTTGGCGCGCCGGGTCTTGCGGGGCGGAGCGCTCGTCGTCACGGACGTCATCGTCATCTTCCTCGATTCGGGCAAGCATGTTTGCGCAACCATGCGCTTGGCGTTCAGCATCACACGTGATTTCCGAGTGGTCAAGCCGCTTCTGGGGCGTGCACAGAAGATGAGTGGGTGCCAGACAACCCGTCGAATGGTTGCGCAACCGTGATCTCGGCTACAGTTCTGCCCACAGGTCCGGAACGAAGGAGTGCGACCCCCATGACCGATTCACCCGCGACACGGCACGGCAAGGTGCCGACCATGGTCGACGTCGCAGCGGTCGCGGGCGTCTCGCCCCAGACGGTCTCCCGCGTCTCGAACGGCTCGCCGAACGTCGAGGCCTCCACGCGCACCAAGGTCCTCGAGGCCATGCGATCGGTCGGCTACCGACCGAACGCCGCAGCGCGCGCGCTGACGACCGGGCGCTTCGGCGCGATCGGCGTCGTGGCCTTCTCGCTCTCGCGCTTCGGCGACGTCAAGACGGTCGAGGCGCTCGCGCTCGCGGCCAAGGCGCACGGGTTCTCGACCAACCTCATCTCGCTCGACAGCCCGACGGCGGGCGGCGTGAGCGCGGCCATGGCCCAGCTCGCCGCGCAGAACGTCGACGGGCTCATCGTGGTCGAGAGCGAGATCCTCGAGCGCTCGTCCGTGATGTTCGCGCCGGGCATCCCCGTGGTCGTGACCGACGACCTCGCCGAGACGTCGTACCCGCTCGTCATGACCGACCAGGCGAGCGGCGTGACCAAGGCCGTCGAGCACCTGCTGCGGCTGGGCCACAAGACCGTGTGGCACATCGCCGGGCCGCCGAGCGGCAACGCGACCCGCGTCCGTCGCGAGGCGTGGGAGGCCGCGCTCGTCGCGAACGGCGCACCCGTGCCTCCCGTCTACCACGGCGACTGGACTCCGGCCTCGGGCTACCGGCTGGGGGCGGTCCTCGCCGACCGGATCCCCGAGGAGATCACGGCGATCCTGTGCGCCAACGACCAGATGGCCCTGGGTCTCATGCGGGCCTTCCAGGAGCGGGGCATCTCGATCCCGGGCGACGTGTCGGTGGCCGGGTTCGACGACATCGACGTGGCCGAGTATGTCTGGCCGCCGCTGACGACGGTCCGGCAGCACTTCGACCAGGTCGGCCAGCTCTGCATGGACCTGCTCCTCGAGCAGATCGCAGGGCGTCGTCCGACCCCCGGCAAGGTCCACGACGTCCCGGTCGAGCTCGTGATCCGCGCGAGCACGTCGGTGCCACCGACGCACCGTTCCTGACCCGCTGACCCGCTGACCCGCTGACCCGCTGGCCGCAGGGCCGCAGAGGCCGCACCGCCCCCGCGGACCGGCGGCGACCCTCTTCTCGACATCACCACACCGCCCTCGTCCCGAACGGAGCCCCACCTATGCTCGCCGGCCGTCTGGTCCTCAACCCCGACTTCCGGGTCGCCCCCGTCTCGCGCCGTACGTTCGGCTCGTTCGTGGAGCACCTGGGGCGCTGCGTCTACACCGGCATCTACGAGCCGGGGCACGCGACCGCCGACGCGGACGGCTTCCGCGGGGACGTCCTGGACCTGGTCCGTGAGCTCGGCGTCTCGACCGTGCGGTACCCGGGGGGCAACTTCGTCTCGGGCTACCGGTGGGAGGACGGCGTCGGCCCGGTCGAGGACCGCCCCGCCCGGCTCGACCTGGCATGGCACACGCTCGAGCCCAACACGTTCGGGCTCCACGAGTTCCTCAGGTGGGCCGACAAGGCCGAGATCGAGCCCATGATGGCCGTGAACCTCGGGACGCGGGGCGTCCAGGAGGCCCTCGACCTGCTCGAGTACACCAACATCGCGGGCGGTACGGCGTTCTCCGAGCAGCGTCGCGCGAACGGTGCGGACGAGCCGTTCGCGATCAGGATGTGGTGCCTGGGCAACGAGATGGACGGTCCGTGGCAGGTCGGGCACAAGACGGCCTACGAGTACGGGCGGCTCGCGTCCGAGACGGCCCGCGCGATGCGTCTCGTGGACGACCGCCTCGAGCTCGTGGCGTGCGGGTCCTCGGCCCCCGACCTCCCGACGTTCGGCGAGTGGGAGCGGGTCGTCCTGACCGAGACCTACGACGAGGTCGACTACATCTCGGTGCACCGCTACTACGAGATCAAGGGTGACGACCTGCACTCGTTCCTGGGCTCGGTGGTGGACATGGACAGGTTCGTCGACTCGGTCGTCGCGACCGCGGACCACGTCAGGGCCGTCAAGAAGTCCGACAAGCAGATCGACCTCTCGTTCGACGAGTGGAACGTCTGGTACCAGTCCCGTGCGGCCTCGGTCCCGCCCCAGGGCGCGGACTGGCCCGTCGGGCCGGTCCTCCTCGAGGACCAGTACTCGGCGGCCGACGCGGTCGTGGTCGGCAACATGCTCATCTCGCTGCTGCGCCACAGCGACCGTGTGACCTCGGCGAGCCAGGCCCAGCTGGTCAACGTGATCGCGCCGATCATGACCGAGCCGGGCGGGCGCGCCTGGCGCCAGACGATCTTCTACCCGTTCGCGCAGGCGTCGGCGCTCGCGCAGGGCACGGTCCTGCGGGTCGAGCCCGTCTCGCCGACGTTCCCGACCGCGCAGCACGGCGACGTCCCGTCGGTCGACGCGGTCGCGACCTGGGACGAGGAGACCGGGCGTCTCGCCGTGTTCCTCGTCAACCGCAACCCCTCGGAGCCCGTCACGGTCGACGTGGACCTCGCCGCGTTCGGTGCGCTCGCGCTGTCCGAGGCCTCGACGCTCACGAGCGACGACCCGTACGACCACAACACGGCCGACGAGCCCGACCGCGTGGTGCCCGTGGCCCGCGAGGACGTGACCGTGGAGGGCGGCGTCCTGACGATCGAGCTGCCCGCGGTCTCGTGGTCCACGGTGCTCCTCGCTGCCGTCGAGACGCAGGGCTGAGGTACCGCGCCCCGTCCGTCGACGGGAGGCGTCGAGCATGCGGTGGGCGTCGTGATTCGTCGGATTCTTGACGACGACCGCATGCTCGTCCCCGGCTGACCCGGGGAAGGGCGTCTCGTGGCCCGGCCGGTCGTGGCGCGAAAGTCCCGCATGCGACGGAGTCTGACGGTCTGCGCGAGTTCACCCGGAATCGGCCTCTCTTCACCGTGCGCACACAACGCCTCCTCAGTAGCCTGACGTCAGCGTCCTCGCGCGCCGCGAGCGCTGACGGCACTCCGAACGGGGCTTCACATGGATTTCTGGGACTTCTTCTGGCTCCTCATCTGGTCCTTCGTCTTCATCGCCTACCTGATGGTTCTGTTCCAGATCCTCAGCGACCTCTTCCGTGACCACACGCTCAACGGGTGGTGGAAGGCGCTGTGGATCATCGCGCTCGTGATCTTCCCGTTCCTCACGGCCCTGATCTACGTCATCGCCCGGGGCAAGGGCATGACCGAGCGGCAGATCGCCGCGGCCAACGCCGCCAAGGCGCAGGCCGACTCCTACATCCGTACGGTCGCGACAGGTGGTCAGTCGCCGGCCGACCAGATCGCCACGGCCAAGTCCCTCCTCGACGCGGGCACCATCACGCCCGAGGAGTTCGCGTCGCTCAAGGCCAAGGCTCTCGCCTGACCTTCGCACCACGAGCTCGTCCGCCACGGCGCGGGCAGCCTCACCACGGACCGGTCGTCACGGGCTGCCCGGGGTTCCGCCCGGGTCGGCCCTGACGACCGGTCCGTGCCGTGTCCGGGGGACCGCAGGGCGCTCGCGTACCCTCGACGCGTGGACGAGGAGCTGACGACGGGTACCGCGGGCGAGCTCCCGACCGCCGACCCGAACCGCACCCCGACCCGCGACCAGGGCGACCGCTCGACGCGCTCGGTGCGTGACGCCGTCGGGCAGGACGCCGCGCGACACGGCTTCTCCCTCGATCCCGGCCAGGCTCCCGCGGTCGAGGCCCTCGACGCCCTCGCGGCCCGGCTCGCCGAGCCCGCCCCCGACGGGCTGAGCGGGCTCTACCTCTGGGGTCCCGTGGGCCGGGGCAAGACCTGGCTCATGGACGTGTTCCACGCGGCCGTGGGCCGGCCCGACCCCGGCAGCGCTCGCGCCCCCGGCATCCGGGCGGTGCGCGTGCACTTCCACGACTTCCTGCGCCGTCTGCACGGCGAGCGGTTCCACCGCGGGTCGATCGACGCCGCGCTCGACGTGATCCTCGGGGACGCCGAGCTGGTCTGCTTCGACGAGTTCCACGTGCACGACGCGGGCGACGCCATGCTCGTCGCGCGCGCCGTGCGGACGCTCGACGCGCGCGGGGTGCGCGTGGTCCTGACGTCGAACTACCCGCCGTCGGGGCTCATGCCCAGCCCCGCGTACCACCACCTCTTCGTCCCGACGATCGACCTCCTCACGCAGAGGCTCGACGTCGTCGAGGTCGGCGGGCACCGCGACCACCGGCGGGCGCCCAGCCAGGACGTGGCCGGGTTCCGGGGCGGCTCGTTCGCGTGGCCCGCGACGGATGCCCGGCTCGCGGCCGCGGGGCTCGACCGCCCGTCCTCCGAGGAGGCCACCTCGGTGCGCATCGGCTCGCGCGAGCACCCGGTGCTCGCGGTCCGGGAGGACACGGTGTGGCTCGGGTTCGGGCACTGGTGCGCGGGGCGCACCGCGGTCTCGGACGTCCTGCACCTCGCCGAGCGCTTCAGGTCCGTGGTGCTCGACGGCGTCCCCGCCCTGGGTGCGCAGGCCCCCGACACCGGGCAGCGGTTCGCGAACCTCGTCGACGTGCTGTGCGACCGCGACGTGGCGCTGCACGTCCTGGCCCACCAGGACCCCGACGAGACGCTGCGCCGCCGCGGCGAGGAGGGCGTGGCGCTCGACGTCGAGCGCACCGCGAGCCGCCTCGCGCTGCTGCGGCGGCTGGGACCGGTGGCTCCCGGTCGCTGACGGGACCGCGGGACCGGCGGTGCACGACACCCGGCACGTGTGGGTGTCCTGCGCGATGATCGGGGAGGCGGCGCCGCCCCGGCGCCAGCGACCGGAGGGAACCCGCACATGGCCGAGGTACTGCTCTTCCACCACTCGCTCGGACTGACGCCCGGGGTCGAGGCGTTCGCCGAGACCCTCCGCGAGGCGGGCAACACCGTCTACCTGCCGGACCTCTACGAGGGCAGGACGTTCCCCGACATCGACAGCGGCATGGCGTACGTGAGGGAGATCGGGTTCGACACGATCCGCAAGCGCGGCGTGGCCGTGGCCGACGGGCTGCCCGAGGAGCTGGTGTTCGCAGGGTTCTCGCTCGGCGTGGTGCCCGCGCAGATGCTCGCCCAGACCCGCGAGGGCGCCCGGGGCGCGCTGCTCTTCTCGTCGTGCGTGCCCACGTCCGAGTTCAGCGACGACGGGTGGCCGCTCGGCGTGCCGGTGCAGGTCCACGGCATGGACGCCGACCCGTTCTTCGCGGACGAGGGAGACCTCGATGCGGCCCGCGCCCTGGTCGAGGCAGCACCGGGCGAGGCCGAGCTCTTCCTCTACCCGGGGGACCAGCACCTGTTCGCCGACGCGAGCCTGCCGTCCTACGACGAGCACGCGGCGCGCCTGCTCACCGAGCGGGTCATCAGGTTCCTCGACGGGATCGGGGCCTGACGAGCCACGGGCGGCGACGCCCCGCCGGTCCGCCGCGGCCATGAGCCGCGCGTGCCTCGAAGAGCACGGCCGAGCGCACCGCAGGCAGGGTCGCACCTCGCTCCCTATGGTTGATCGATGAGCGCACCCGTCTCCCGCACGCCCGTCCTCGACGTCGTCCGCCGCGCGGTCGAGGCCGGGACGTCCGTCACCGTGGTCGGGCTCCCGGGGTCGGGACGCTCCACGCTCCTCGCGCAGGTGCGGGACGCGGCGGACGACGACGGGTGGAGCGTGGTGTCGGTCCCCGGACTCGGCGGAGGCGCAGAGCGACCTCTCGAGTCGCTCGTCCTCGCAGGCTTCGTCACCGGTCCCACGGGCTCGCTGGGCGCGATGGCGGCCGCGGTCGACGGGGTGACCCGGGCGGCCTCGGGCGGGCGGACGCTCTTCCTGCTCGACGACGTCGAGGCGCTCGACGACGCGTCGGCGGCGGTGATCGGCGCCGTCGTCGCCCGTCGTGGTGCGAGCGTCGTGGCGACCGTGCGCCCGCCGTTCCCTGGGACCGGACCGGTCGAGCGCGTGCTGGCCGGGCGCGAGGCCACGGTGCTGGGGATCCCCGTGCTGCCGTTCGAGGAGGTGCACCGCCTGATGTCCGAGCTGCTCGGAGGGCAGGTGGACTCCGACGTGGCGGGCCGCGTCTACGCGTTGTCCGGGGGCCTGCCCGGCATCGCCCGGTCGATCGTGCTCGAGGCCCGACGGGCCGGGCACCTGACGAAGCAGTCGGGAGGATGGGTCTCGCGGCGTGACCTGTGGACCCCTGCCCTCGCCGTGACCGTCGAGCGCCTGCTCGACGGTCTGGGGGACGACGAGCGCGACGGGCTGCGGATCCTCTCGGTCCTCGGCCCGTCGGAGGTCAGGTCGGTCCGGCGGCTGCTCCCGTGGTCCGTCGTGGTCGCCCTCGACGACCACGGTCTGGTGCGCTTCGTCGAGGAGGAGGACAGGTCGCTCGTCGTGCTGTTCCCTCCGCTGCTGGCGGAGCACCTTCGTCACATCGGGCACGACGCGCGAGGGGTCCGTGCTCTGGACGCGATCGGGGCCACGCTGGACCCGGGGGGCGACGTCGAGGCGACGTTCCGGCGCCCCGTCCTCGGGTCGCCGATGCGCTGGTCGTCGTCGCCCGAGTCCTCGGCGATCCTCGGCCGGATCCTGCGCGAGCGGTCTGCTACCCGCCTCCTCGTCAGCCGCGACGCGTGGCGGCGCGAGCCGACGAGCCGGAACACCGTGCTGTACCTCGACGCGCTCCTGACCGACGGCGCCCAGCCGGGCATCATCCGTGAGGTCCTCGACGAGTCGCGGCGGGACGACGGGACCGAGCCCCACCGGTACGTCGCGTTCGTGCGGGCCTGGGAAGCGGGGTACCAGGCACTCGTGCTCCACGACCCGGAACGGGCGCTGGCGGATCTCGCCCGGCTCGCCGCGTCCGCCGAGGAGCGCGAGGTCTCGCTCTTCGACGCGATCGCCCTGCACGTCCGGCTCGTCGTCGCCATGGACGGGCAGCCGGGCGACGCGGGAGCGGAGGTGCCGGGTCATGGCAGCTCTCCGACGGGGTACGAGGCCGCTCCTGCGCCGTACCTGGTCGACGACGAGTCCTTGGCGGCACCGGGTGGGATCCTGACCCAGGTCGCCGACGTGGTCCGGCTCGTCCGGGGCGAGTCGCTCCTCGCACAGGGACGCCCCGTCGACGCCTGGCAGGAGTTCTCCGCAGTGTCTCTGCCCGAGACGTCTCCGCGGCAGGACACCGCGTCGCTCGTGCCGCAGGCTCAGCTCGTCTCGGGCGAGATCGTGGCGGCGACCGACCGGTCCATGCGCCTCCTCGACGAGGCGCGCGGGACGCTCGAGCCGGGACAGATCGAGCCGCAGGGTTACGTGGTAGCGCTCGGTCTCTTCCTGCAGGGACGGCTCACGGCCCTGCGTGAGCACCTGACGAGCATCTTCGCGATCGGCGCTCCCGCGCCGCTGCGACCGACGACCCGGGCCGGTCTGCTGGCCCTCGCGTCCGCCCTGTCGCTCCTCGAGAGGAACGGCCCCAGCGCGCGGTCCCTCGTCTCCCAGCTCGAGGCCATGCGGCTCGAGGCGGCGTTCTCCCCGCTGGCCCGCCCCGCACCGTTCCTCGTCGCCCTGGCCCTGGAGTCCGGTCGCGACGCGCGAGAGGCCGGGCGATCGGCATGGGATCACGTCTCGTCGCTCGCCGATCGCGGCTACGTCCTGGCGGCGACGTTCGACGCCGCGATCCTCGTGGACCTCTGGCCGGACGCCGGTCGTGCCGAGCGGGTCGCCGGGCTCGCGGTCGATGCGCAGGGGAGCCTCCTGCCCGCGCTCGGACGCTATCTGCGGGCCGCTGCCGCCCGGTCCGTCGAGAAGCTCCTGCTCTCGGTCGACGAGCTCTTCGACCGAGACATGGTCACCTTCGCCGTCCGCGCCCACGTCGTCGCCATCGGGATCCTGCGCGAGGACGGAGCGACGGCGCGGGTGACGGAGGAGTCGTCCCGGCTGCGTGCCCGGGTGGCGAGCGCCGGTGAGGAGCTGGGCCTGCTGATCTCCGCGCTCACGCCCACCGAGGAGCTCACGGCGCGCGAGCTCGAGGTGGCTCGGCTCGTCGCGCAGGGGCTGAGCAACCGCGAGGTGGCCGAGCGGCTCGTGGTCAGCGAGAGGACGGTCGACAACCACGTCTACCGGATCTTCCGCAAGCTCGGTGTCGGCTCGCGCGAGGAGATCGGCAGGCTGCTCTAGCCGCTCGGCCGGGGAGCGTGCTCTGCCCGGGTGCGACGCGTCCCGGGCGTATTGTCCTGGGCTGGTCCCTACGCCCTGCGTCGCGCGTGCTCCACGGATCGAGGCAGCGTGCTCACCCTGCGGGCCCGGCCCGCTCAGACCGCGCCCGGACCGCCCTGAGTGCCGCCGCCGTCGAGCGACCGTGGTCCCACCAGCGAATCGACGGAGGTGGAGCCGTGTACCAGCTCGTTACGACGCAGGCGGGGACGGCGCTCGCTGCCACAGGCGCGATGGCGACCGCATACCTGGCGGCCACCTCGCGTGACGTCGGGCGGAGCCGTGTGCAGCACATCGACAGCGCGCCCGTCGGCGCCTGACCGGGAGATCCAGGTCCGGGCGAGAGCCCGGGACTCACTCGGCAGCACGGCACTGCTCAGGATCCGGGCGGCGACGTGCTGCTCGGCCGCCCGCCCGGTGCTCGGAAGCCGCTCTGAGAGGTCTGAGCACGGGCCTCGGAGCGCTGTGATCGACCTGCACCTCGACCCATGGACCTCGAGGTCCTCGGCGACACCCTGGGCCCACCCATCGGCCGCCGCGCCGTGCGGCGCGCTCACCCGGACAGCCCAACCAGTGGACCAGCTCTCACCCAGAAGAGAGGAGAAACGATGACCAGCTCGACCATCCCGGCAGCAGCCCTGGCGCTGCTGCTCACCACCGTGCCTGTCGCTGCGCAGGCCGTCCCGCAGGACACGACCGGATCCACGCCTGTCGTCACCGAGGCCCCCTCGGGGGCCGACGAGGGGTCGGACGACGCGCAGCTCCCGGCGGACGGCCCGACGGCGGAGGCCGCACCCGGCGTCGACGCCGACGACGAGGTGCCCGACGCCGCGGGTGGCGGGACGTCCGCCGGTGACGCCGCAGACTCTGCCGCGGAGCCCGACGACGTCGATGGTGCGGCCACCGACGTCGTCACGACCGACGGGACGGTCGGCGCCGAGGAGTCGGTCGCCACGGAGGAGACCGTCGCGCCCGACGAGGCCGCCGACGTCGCGGCCGACGGCTGCGATACGTGCGTGGCTGCCGGCGACCGGACCGTCGTGACCCCGGGCTACCAGGACGACGGCGTCTACCGCCCGTTCTGGTGGGAGGCCGACGGCCTGCACTTCGACGAGCAGATCCCAGCGAACGGCTACGTCAACATCAACGTCCCCGGTGCGCAGAACGTCAGCATCGACAGCCACCGCGAGCTGATCGGGAAGACCTTCATCCCCTGGTCGTACTTCGGGCTCGAGCCCGGCATGTGCATCACCTGGACCGAGTCCAACGGGTACGACTACCACTTCGGTGAGGACAACTCGGGCCGGGGCGGGGTCGACGAGAAGGACTGGCAGTTCTGCGTGCCGGGGGAGCCGACGCCTGACCCGACGCCGACGCCTGACCCGACGCCGACGCCTGACCCGACGCCGACGCCTGACCCGACGCCGACGCCTGACCCGACGCCGACGCCTGACCCGACGCCCGTGCCCGAGGTCGGGACTCTGGCCGTCGTGGCTGAGCCGAGCGCAGAGCGAGCGCAGCCCGTGCGTCCGACCAAGGAGGCAGGGGCCTCGGTCGACGATTCCCTCGCCGTGACGGGCACCGGAGCGGCCGCCACCGCGGTGGCGGCACTGGCCACGCTCGGTGCCGGTGCGGGTCTCCTGGGTGCCTCGCGGCGGCGCAGGACGCGCTAGGCGCCGACGGGCCACGAGCGGGGCCCGGCACAGGCCGGGCCCCGCCGAGCACGAGAAGGAGGGACACCCCGGGGGAGGTTGCGGGCCGGACGCCCGCCTCACGCCGCCCCTCCGGAGCAGCAGGCCTGCGATGCCAGGCACGAACGAACTACACCCGGCATGGGCATTCCCGCCGGAGAAGGAGTGAAGGTTGGACGTCCAGCCCGTCGTCGTCGGGATCGACGGTTCGAGCACGAGCCGAGACGCCTTGATCTGGGCGGTGCACGAGGCCCGCCTGCGCGGGGCGCCGCTGCACGTGATCCACGCCTGCCCGCACCCCGCCTACGACCCGGTCTTCGCGGGCGGCTTCTGCCTGCCGCCGATCGTCCTCGAGGAGGAGGAGACCGACGTCGCGCTCGACTGCGCGGGTGACCTCGCACGAGAGACGGCACCCGAGGTGCCGGTCGAGACCTGGGCCTGCCGGGGACCTGCGGCCTCCGTGCTCCTGGACCAGGCGCAGGACGGGGCCGGGCTCGTCGTCGTGGGCTCACGGGGCCTCGGGGCGTCGGGTGCGCTGTTCCTGGGGTCGGTCAGCACCCGGGTGGCCGCTCGGTCGACGGTGCCCGTGGTCGTGGTCCCGCCGGGGACGGAGCACTCCTCCGCGGGGCCTGTCGTCGTCGGGGTCGACGGCACCCCGCACTCGACGGCCGCGGTGCGCGCAGGAGCGCGCGAGGCAGCGGTTCGGGGCGTGCCCCTCGAGCTCGTCTCGGCGCACCTCGTCCCGGCGGACCTGCTGGTCAGTCCCCTCACGCCACCGGTCGACCTCCGGTCGGCGTACATGGAGCGCGCCGAGCGCGTCGTCGGGGAGGCGGCTCGGACGGCCCGTGCCCTGGGGCCGCACCTGGAGGTGCGCACCCACGTCGTCGAGGGGGTGCCCACCGACGCGATCGCTCAGGTCGCCGGGTCGACGGCGTCCCTCGTCGTGCTCGGCTCGCGGGGCCACGGCCTGCTGGCGGGACCGGTCCTGGGGTCGGTCAGCCAGTCGGTGCTGCACCACGCGAACGGGCCCGTCATGGTGGTGCACGCCCAGGACTGATGGTCGTCCCGCGGCTCACCACGACAGGATCCCGTGGACCGCGTCCTCCAGGCGCGAGGACAACGTGGTGTCGGCGACGACGGCGTCCCGCTCGTGCGCGGCCCGCGTCGGCAGGTCGGTGATGATCCCGTCGACCCCTTCGCGCACGTAGCCGCGCATCGCGGCGGGCTCGTCGACCGTCCAGACGAAGACCTGCTTGCCCGCCGCGTGCGCCTCGGCGAGCAGCGAGGGCGTGAAGGACGATTCCTCGACCGCGACGAAGTCCGCGGTCGTCGCGGGCAGCCGCCCCAGGTTCACGGGGAGCACGTAGCCCGTCCCGATCTCCGGTGCCAGGGCCTCGACCTGCTCGACGACGTCCTTGTCGAGCGACTGCACGAGGTACGTGTCGGCGACGCCCTTGGCCTGGAGCAGCGCGACGACGTCCTCGACGTACCCGGGGGACTCGTGGCCGTGGGGCTTGATCTCGACGAGCAGGGGGACGCCGAGCTCCTGCGCACGGTCGACGAACGCGTCGAGCGTCGGGACGGTGGCCTCGTGCCCCCGCGCGCGCACGGTCGTCGCGGTGAGCTCGGCGGTCGTCAGGTCGTAGACGTCCTGGTCGGTCCCGGCGAGGCGCTCGAGGTTGGTGTCGTGGACGACGACGATCCCGCCGTCACCCGCCTGCTGCACGTCGATCTCGACGTAGGCCGGGCGGGCCGCGGCGGCGGCCTCGAGCGAGGGGATCGTGTTCTCGACCCCCCGCGACGGGTACCCGCGATGGGCGATCACGCCCGTCTCGCTGCGGTTGCCGATGTCCGTCATGACCGAGGTGTTGTAGACCGACAGGACCGCGAGGGCGACGACGCCCGCGATCCCGACGACGACGCGCACCCATCGCGGTCCGTGCAGCCGGGCCGCGACCGGCTCGGCGGGCGCGGAGTGGATCGCTCCGCCGTCGGGCCCCTCGCCCTGGCGCACACCCAGCGCGACCACCACGACCTGGGCGAGCATCGCCGCGACGAACCCCGTGACGACGAACACCGCGATCTGGACCGCGGCGAGCGAGAAGCCCGCGACGAGCGGCGAGGCGTCGGGCACGACGCGGTCCGTGAAGCGCGTCGGTGCGAGACCCACGTTCACGACCCCCACCAGGAACGTCGCCGCGACCGCGAGCACGACACCGAACAGCACGACGAAGCGCCACGTGTGCCAGCGCGTCAGGCGCCAGCTCGTCGCCATCGAGGCTGCGACCGACGCGTCGCTCGTGACGAACACCGCGAGCGTGAGGACCAGGCGCAGGTTGAGGTAGAGCACCGCGGCGAGGAAGCCGTAGTAGAGCCAGGTGCCCGCGTCGGTCTCGAGCAGCGACCCCACGACGAACCGCGGGATGCGGATCCCGCGCACGACCGTCGCCACGACCCCCACGTTGCCGAGCGGCAGGACCACGAAGAAGTACGGCACGAACAGCAGCACCTGCGGGCTGAGGAGCTTGCGCGCCGCCCCGAGCAGGTCGCGGGCGACCGTGCGGACCGTGACCTGCTCGCGGTGGGCGAGCCGGTGAGCGATCACGAGCAGCGCCCCCACCTGGACGAGCACCACGAGGCACGCGAGGGCTCCGATGAGGAGGATCAGCAGGTCCGCCACGGGCGAGCGCAGGACCTCGCCGAGGGTCCGCTGCGTGAGGGCCTCGACGCCGGCCTGGTCGAGCGCGAGCTCGAAGAGCCACGCGAGGCCCGGGAAGACGACGAGCACGCTCACGCCCTGGAGCAGCAGGATCGCCTTGAGATACGTGCCGAACGAGGTGCCGAGGTAGGTCAGGGCGGCGCCCAGCGTCGGCCAGGTGCGCGCGGTCCTCACCCCGCGAGCCTAGGTCACGGGAGGCGGGAGACCGGCCGGCGGCCTCCTCGCGCCTCGCTCACGAGGCCGTGGGGAAGGAACTTCACGGAGCCGGGCTTCGTTGTGCAGTACCACGTGCTCATCACCTGCCCACGAGCTGAGAGAGACGGCTGATGGACTCCGGAACCTGGCTCAACGTCGGGCTGGTCCTCGTGTTCGTGCTGGTCGGCGGCGTCTTCGCCGGGACCGAGTTCGCCCTGGTCTCGTTGCGGGACTCGCAGATCAAGCAGCTCGAGCAGCAGGGGCCGCGGGGCGAGCGGGTCGCCGGGGTGGCGCGCGACCCCAACAGGTTCCTCGCCGCCGTCCAGATCGGTGTGACCGTGGCCGGCTTCCTGTCCGCGGCCTACGGTGCGTCGACTCTCGCCCCCGACTTCGTCCCGGCGCTCGAGTCGCTCGGGCTGCCGACCGGGCTCGCGTCGACCGTCTCGCTCGTCGCGCTGACGCTCGTGATCTCCTACCTGTCGCTGGTGCTGGGCGAGCTGGTCCCCAAGCGCATCGCGCTCCAGCGGTCCGCCCAGGTCGCGCTCGTCGTCGGGCCGCCGCTCGACCGGTTCGCGACCGCGATGCGGCCCGTCATCTGGCTCCTGTCGCGGTCCACCGACCTGGTGGTGCGCCTGCTGGGCGGCAACCCGACCGCGCGGAGCGAGGAGATGACCGAGGAGGAGCTGCGCGACCTCGTGATCGCGCACGAGGCCTTGCCCGAGGACGAGCGGAAGATCCTCACCGACGTGTTCTCGGCGGCCGGACGGTCGGTCGTCGAGACCATGCGGCCACGCGGCGAGGTCGTCTTCCTGTCCGCCGACCTCCCGCTCGTCGAGGCGGCCGCGGTCGTGCGGACGCAGCCCTACTCGCGCTACCCGGTCACGGGAGAGGACTTCGACGACGTCGTCGGGTTCCTGCACGTCCGCGACCTCCTCGACGCTCACGACGACGCCCCGACGGGCGTGCCGCGGACCGTGCGCGACGTGACACGTACCGTGCTCGAGCTGCCCGGCACGAACCAGCTGCTGCCCTCGCTCTCGCTCATGCGGCGGACCGGGGTCCACCTCGCGATCGTCGTCGACGAGTACGGGGGAACGGACGGGATCGTCACGCTCGAGGACCTGGTCGAGGAGCTCGTCGGGGACATCCGCGACGAGTACGACCTCGCCCACGAGCCCCTGGCCCGGGGGAGCTTCGACGCGGGCCTCACGCTCGAGGCGTTCGCCGACCAGACCGGCATCCGGCTCGCCGACGGCCCGTACGAGACCGTCGCCGGGTACGTCATCTCTCGCCTGGGTCGGCTGGGGGTGGTCGGAGACGCCGTCGATCTGCCCGGGCACCGGTTGACCGTGAGCGCGGTCGAGGACCGGCGCATCCGTCAGGTCACGGTCACGGCGTTCCCCGAGGGGGCCCCGGAGAATTGACGTGAGCGCGGACCGGGGCGCAGGTACCGTGCGGACGGGCCGCGGACCGCGGGCCCGTCCGCGACCCCCGAGGAGCCCAACGTGTTCTCCCAGATCATCACCGACTTCTGGCGTGCTCCGCTCGTGGACGGCGAGGTCCTGCACCAGGACGGGTCGCTCGTCGTGGTCCGCGACGCGGCGCTCCCCGAGGACCGCCGCGTCACGGTGCTGACCACCACCGCCGGGGCCGAGGGGGCGGCGAGCACGATCCTGGTCGCGTTGACCCCCGTGGTGGCCGACGCCCTGAGGCTGACCGGGCGCGACGACCTGACCGAGGCCGCCGTCCGGCAGGCGCTGCGCGACGCGCAGATCACGCTGCACGAGGCCGACTGCGTCTTCCACTGGTCCGAGGAGGCTCGGGCCGAGCTGCTCGCCGAGGCCGACGAGCCCGGCGTGCGTCGCCTGACCGCGAAGGACGCCGACGCCTTCGCCGCGTTCGAGGCGAGCGCGTCCGAGCGGGACCTCGACGACGCGTACGTCGAGCTCGACCACTGGGCGGTGTTCGGCGCGTTCGCGGGCGGACGGCTCGTGAGCGCGGCCAGCATGTACCCCTGGGCAGGCTCGCGCCTCGCCGACACGGGCGTCCTGACGCTGCCGGAGCTCCGCGGGCAGGGGCACGCGCGACGCGTGGTGCGGGCGATCAGCCGGTACGCGTACTCCCAGGGGCACGAGCCCCAGTACCGCTGCCAGGTCGGCAACACGGCGTCCCGGACGCTCGCGGTCCGGGCCGGTCTCACACAGCTCGGGACGTGGGAGGTCGTCTCGCCCGACCCGGCCGGCTGAGGGCCGGGCCGGGCGAGACCGGACCTAGGGCGCTTCGGCGATCCTGCGGATCGTGTCGAGACGCCGCTCCCACGTGGCGCCGATCGCGTCGAGGGCGCGGGCCGTCTCGGTGAGACGTGACCCGACGGCCCGGTAGCGGACCTCCCGCCCGACCCGCACGGGCTCGACGAGCCCGGCCTCGGCGAGGACCGCGAGGTGCTTGGCGATCGCCTGCCGGGTGATGGGCAGGCGGGACGCCAGGGCGGAGGCCGAGAGGTCTGCTGCCCCCAGCTCTTGGAGCAGGCGCCAGCGGGTGTCGTCGGCGAGCGCGGCGAACACGGGGGCGAGGGTCGGGGTCGTCATGCCGTCCGGCCGTCGGGGACGGGACGGTCGGAGCCCTCGAGGAACGCGACGAGCTCGTCGAGCTCGCCCGTCCACCCGGACCGGTTGCTCTCCATGGCGTGGGCAGACCCCTCGCCGAGGTGGTCGAACCCGGACTCGACGACGCTGAGCAGCGTCCCCGGCCCGTCGGGGGCGAGCGTGAACCGGACCTGGGTCGAGTTGTCGTCGCGCAGGGGCGCGCCGGGCTGGTTGGTCCACGTGAAGGCGAACGTGACGGGCTCGTCGTACTCGTCGATGCGGACGGCGAACTCGCCGTACCCGTCGAAGCCGAACACTCCTTCGCCGCCGACGCGCAGGTCCGGCAGCGAGGCCTTCTGGCCGAACCACCGGGCGATGAGGTCGTCACGGGTGAGTGCCGCCCAGACCCGGTCGGGGGTCGCACGGACGAGGACGGTGCGGGTGACCTGGAACTTCTCGGAGTCGATGACAGCCTGCTGGTCGGTGGACGTCATGGTCGTTCCTCTCGAGGGGATCATGTGCAACTTCAGAGTTGCACATGACGGGGCCCGGTGCAACTCTCTGGTTGCAGATGGAGGCCGAGCGTCGCGAGCGGCGGTCCCGAGGACGACGCGAGGCCCCTCCCGATCCGGGAGGGGCCTCGCGTCGTCCAGCGGTGAGTGCGTCAGGCCGTCGGGGCCGCACCGCCCGTGGGGTGGGAGCCGTCGTTGTCGGTGGGCTTGCCCAGGACGTTCTCGCGGACGACGCGGCGCAGCACCTTGCCGATCTGCGAGCGCGGCAGGTCCGGCACGACGAACAGGTGCTTGGGCAGCGCGTAGCGCGCCAGCTTCTGCTCGCCCCAGGCGCGCACGGCCGCGAGGTCGACCGGCAGGCCGCTCGCGGTCGTCTCCGACTCGTCGAGCACGATCGCCGCCGCGACGCGCTCGTCCGAGCCCTCACCCGGAAGGCCCACGACCGCGACGTCCCGGATGCCGGGCATGAGGCGCAGGTGGTCCTCGACCTGGGACGGGTAGATCTTGAAGCCGCCCGTGATGATCATCTCCTTGATGCGGTCGACGAGCGTGACCACGCCGTCCGCGTCCACGGTCACGACGTCGCCCGTGCGGAGCCAGCCGCCCTCGAGCAGCTGGTGGGCCGTCTCCTCGGGGCGGTTCCAGTAGCCCTGGAAGACCTGCGGCCCGTGGATGAGCAGCTCGCCGCGCACCGTGCCGTGCTCGTCGGGGACGACGTCCTGCGTGGGGTCGTCCTGGTCCACGACACGGATGTCGGTGCTCGGGAAGGGCAGCCCCAGGGTGCCGGGACGCCGGTCGGACGAGACGGGGTTGCCGAGCGCCACGGGAGACGTCTCGGTCATGCCATAGCCCTCGATGAGCAGACCGCCGGTCGCCTCCTCCCAGGTGCGTGCCGTCGTCGGGCTGATGGGCATGGCCCCCGCGAACGCGAGCCGGATCGAGTGCAGGTCCACGGGCTTGCCCGCCGCGCGGGCCTTCGCGGCGGCGGCCGCGACGCGGTCGAACATGGGGGCGACGCCCGGGAGGAACGTCGCGGGGCGGCGCTTCTGCGCGGCCAGGACCGAGTCGGCGTCGAACTTGGGGAAGGCGACGAGCGTCGCGCCGATCCGCGCCGGGAGTGTCAGGCAGAACATGAGGCCGAACGCGTGGAAGAACGGCAGGACGCCGTAGACGGTCTCCTCGCCCTCGCGGAACGAGGCCCACGCCTGACCCTGCACGGTGTTCGCGACGAGGTTCCGGTGCGTGAGGACCGCGCCCTTGGGCGTGCCCGTGGTGCCACCGGTGTACTGGAGGAGGGCGACGTCGTCGGCCGTGGGCTGCGGGGTGGACGGGTCGAGCGGGCCGGCCGCGGCGACGAGCCGGTGCCAGTCCTGGAGTCCCGGCGATGCCGGGCCGCGCAGCGCGGCCTTCTGGGTGCGTGCCGCCTTCACGGGCAGGTGCAGGGCGAGGCGCTTGAGGAGCGGCAGGTCACGTGCGACGTCGACCGAGACGACCGTCCGGAGGTCTGTGTGCGGCTGGGCGGCCAGGACCGCGGGGACGGCCTTCTGCCACACGAGCGCGACCGTGGCGCCCGAGTCCGCGAGCTGGTGGGCCAGCTCGTCGGACGAGTAGGTGGGGTTGTGCTCGACGACCGTCGCCCCCAGGCGCAGCGCGCCGTAGAACGCGACGAGGTGCGACGTGCAGTTCGGCATGACGAGCGCGACGCGGTCTCCGCGACCCACGCCCAGCGTGGACAGGGCGCTCGCGGCGCGGTCCACCTTCTGGGCGAGCTGCGCGTACGTGATCGTGGCGCCGAAGAAGTCGACCGCGACCCGTTCCGGCCAGCGCGCAGCGGCTCGGGCGAGCGCCGCGGTCACGGGCTCGTCGGGGACGTCGACGGTTGCGGGAACCCCTGGGGAGTACCGACTCAGCCAGGGCTGCTTTGCCAAGGTGTTCACTACTACACCGTAACTTACGGATGCGTAGGTTATGTGTACGGGCCGTGGGAAGTACCTCGGTGGAACCTGTGAGTACCCGGGACGAGAGCTGGTGCCCACCCAGATGGAACCTTCGGGGGAGGCGCTGCGTGTTCTGTTCGTGAGGACAACGTACCGACCCCCGCCGAGCAGGTCCGGCGCACGGGTCGCAGGGGGCAGCAGCACGTCGTCCGGACCCGCGACCGCGAGGTCTCGAGCCGTCAGGGGGCGGCTGCGGGACCTCGTGGACAGCGGGCCGGCGGGGTCGGTCGGGGTCGTGGTCGGCAGCGTCGGGGCCTCGCTCCTCGCGGTCGGCCTGGCCTGGTCCTCACCTCAACCGATGGTCGGCATGGTCCTGCTCGCGGTCGCGCTGCCCGTGTGCGCCATCATCGTCCGGTGGTCGATCGTGCCGCGCCACGTCACGGTACGTGGCGCCCGCGTCGTGACGACCGGGGACGACAGGGGGTGGCTGGTCGTGCGCAGGCCCCTGGGCACGGTCGTGCTGGACGGGTCGCGCTTCGGCGCGCTCGACGCCCAGCGGGTGCTCGCGGACCGGGTCGTGGCCGCGCACGTGTCGGGGCGCGCGGGACGGGTCGAGATCCTGAGGCTCCTCGACCGCGTCCTGGCACTGGACCGCCTGGAGCACGGGACCCCGGCGGCCGGGGCGCGCGGCAGGTCAGGTCTGACCCCCGAGCAGCGGGCGCTCCTGACCCGGCACGTGCGGGACGCCTTGGCACGGGATGTCGAGCTGCTCGAGTCCCGGTCCGCAGGTCTTCCCGGCGGGGGCGCGTACCCGGTGCGCACCGCGCCTGCGGGGGCCGCAGGAGCAGTGCCATGACGGCGGTCCTGCCGCTCGTGGGCGGCGGCGGCACGGCCGACGGTCCACGACGAGCGCCCGACGGCGACGCACCGGAGCCGCTCGACCCGGACTTCGACGGTGGCCACGCCACGCAGGACGTGGTGCTGCACGCGACCCGGAACGCCGAGTTCACGGTCTTCATGGAACAGGCCGTGGGCCCGCTGCACCGCATGGCGTACCTGCTGTGCGGAGACCAGCACCGTGCCGAGGAGCTCACGCAGCAGACGTTCGAACGCACCTACCGGGCCTGGTCCAGGGCCCGCGACGGAGACCCGCTCGTCTACGCGCGTCGCATCCTCGCGAACCTGCGGGTCGACACCTGGCGCCGGACCCGGCGCGAGGTGCTGTCCGGGCCCGAGGACCTCCAGGGGCACGTCGAGGAGCTCGCGGTCGCCCCGAGAGGGGCCGGCCCGGTGAGAACGGCTCCCGCCGGCGTGGACGACCGGGACCTCGTCGTCCGAGCCCTGCTCCAGCTCCCGCTCAAGCAGCGCCGCGTCGTGGTCATGCGGCACCTGCTCGACCTCTCGGAGACCGAGGTCTCGACCGAGCTCGGCCTGCCGGTCGGCACCGTGAAGTCGACCGCATCCCGGGCCCTGGCCCGCCTCCGCACGATCCTCGACGACTCGCCCGGAAAGGGTGGCACCTCATGAACGTCCCGACCGACGACTTCTTCGACCGGCTGCACGCCGCGGCGGACGCGGTCCCCCCGTCCACGCTCGAACTGCCCGTGGTCCTGGTCGCGAGCCGGCGCAAGGCCACGGCCCGCCGGGCCCTGACCGGTGTCGCAGCCTTCACGGCGGTCGCCGTGGTGGGTGTCGGGGTCGCGGCCGGCGTCCCGGGCGAGGTCGCGCACGAGCTGGCCCCCGCCGCAGGGTACGAGACGCTGAGCACCGAGGTGGTGCACCAGGAGGTGGCGCCCGGGATCACGGCCGTGGCCGAGGCCGCGACCTACGAGCTCCCGGACGGGACCGTCGTGCTCGACACGGGGATCGAGACCGGCGCGCACGGGGACCGGTTCCTGGTCGTCTCGACCGTCGAGGTCGGCGCGGCCGGGTACGACATCCAGGTCGACCCGGAGACCGGCGAGGTCCTCGAGACGCAGGAGAGCAACGACCCGGCACACATCCAGAAGATGATCGACCTCGGGTACGCGCCCGCCGAGGTGCAGCACGTCCAGCTGGTGGTGGGGGACGACGGCGAGCTCGGACGTCTCCGTGAAGGGGCCGTGCCGGCCCACGTCGTCCTCGACGAGGTGGGCTCTGCCGTGCTCACCTCGCCCTCCGGCAGTGACCTTCTGGTGGGCCTCACCGAACCGAGCGGAGGGTGGGCCGAGACGACGACCTACCTGGCGACCTGGGAGCCCATCGCCGGACCGGAGAACCGCGAGGTCACCTCGGTTGCCGTGCCGACGCTCCCGGTGGCCGGTGACGGGTTCGAGCTCTACGTGGTCCAGGCCGACCCGCCGGGCGACCGGCTGTCCTTCCGTGGCGCGCTCGCGGTCACGAACCACGACGAGCTCGTCACGACCTGCGGACCCCAGGCCTCCGCGTGCGAGCTGACGTTCGACCCGAAGACTCGTGAGGTCGGAGCCGGCTCGACCGACCCGAGGACCGAGACCCCCGAGGACCCCGTGGCGACCGCACTGGACGAGCTCGCGCCGGGCGCAGACCTGATGTCGGTGTGCCTCGAGCTCCGGGGGCAGGGCGCCGTCGCCGTCACCGAGATGGGCGCCAAGGCGCCCGAGAAGCTCGGTGTCGAACCTGACACCTGGAGGCGCTGTGTCGTCGACCGGTCGTACGCCTGGGGCTGAGCAGCCCGACGGCCACGGCTCACGTCCCGCCGCGCTGCTCCAGGTCGGCCAGAGCCGCCTCGGCCCGGTCCGCGTCGAGGTAGCGGCCGCCGCGATGCACCGGGACCAGGGACGCACCCGGGCGGGCCTCCCCGCCCGGGTGCGCAGCGTCGTCGGGCACCTGGCGCTCGAAGCGGTGGACGAGCGGGATCCCCGTGGGGATGTTGAGCACCTGGACCTCGGGGGCCGTGAGGCGGTCGACGAGCATGACGAACGCGCGCAGCGAGTTGCCGTGGCCCACGACCAGCAGGTTCTCGCCGCGGTCCAGCGACTCCTGGACCGCGTTCCACAGGGGCTCGAGCCGGTGGACCACGTCCGCGAGCGACTCGGTGTCGCGGCGCATGCCCGAGCGGGCGGCGTCGGGCAGCCGCCCGAACGTGTCCGCGACGCGGGCCGCGGCCTCGCTGCCCTCCTCGACGGGCGGGGGCCGGTGGTCGAACGACCGGCGGTACTCCCAGTAGGCCGTCTCGCCGTACTCGGCCCGGACGGACTCGCGCAGGTCGTCGGTGAACGCCCCGTAGTGGCGCTCGACCAGGCGCCACTCGGGGACGAGCGGCGGTGGGCCCGGCAGCGCCGCGGCGACGATCGCCGCGGTCGCCGAGGCGCGTACGAGCGGCGACGTGAGGACGCGGTGCGGCACGAGCGACGGGTCCTGCGCGCATGCCGCGGCGAGCTGGGCGCCCGCGAGCTCGGCCTCGTGGACGCCCCGGTCCGAGAGGTCGACGTCGAGCAGCCCCGTGAACCGGTTCTCGGCGTTGTAGACGCTCTCGCCGTGGCGCAGCAGGACGAGGGTTCCGGGTGCTGGGGCGCTCATGGCGTCCAGCGAACCACACCCGCGGTCAGACCTCGATCAGCCCCCGCTGGTGCGCGATCGAGACGGCCTCGGTGCGCCCCGACGCCCCGAGCTTGGCGAGCACGTTCGAGACGTGGACGCTCACGGTCTTGCCGCTGATGAACAGGCGCTCGCCGATCTGCCGGTTCGTGAGCCCCTGGGCGACCAGCAGCAGGACCTCCTCCTCGCGGTCGGTCAGCACCGTCACCGCGCCGCGACGCAGCCCCGGCAGGTCCAGTCGACCGCGGCGTGCCAGGTCGCGCAGGGCGCTCGTGAGCGGCCCGGCGCCCATGTCCTCGGCGTCCTCGAGCGCCTGACCGGCCTGGGTCGCGGCCCCCTCGCGGTCGCCGACGCCGAGCAGCGCCTGCGCCCACCGCCAGCGGGACCGGGTGACCTCGTAGCGGTAGCCGTAGTCGAACGCACTGGTCGCGTCGGCCCAGAGCGCCGGGTCGTCGGTCCCCGTGAGCCGGCTGTGCTCGGCCCGGGCCCGCACGAGCCAGGCGACGCCCTCGGGGCCCAGCCGGCCACCTCGCGGCCGGCCGCGCAGCGCGGTGGTCTCTGCCTCCGCGAGCAGCGCGTCGCCGTGCGACTGCAGGTCCGCCGTGCCGGCCCCGCCGAGGCGGCGCGCCTCGGCGGCGTCCGCGAGCGCGGCCAGGGCGAGGGCCGAGATCCAGATCCGGCCCAGGAAGTAGTCGCTCCAGGTGCGCCCCAGGTAGACGATGAGCTCCTGCGCGAGCGTCAGGGCCTCGTCGCGGTGCGCCGACCAGACGAGCGCGTCGATCATGCAGCCGCCCGCGATGAGCGCGATCTGCCCGTCGCGCTGCCACTCGGGGCGCAGCGCGCGGGCCCGGTCGATCACGTCCTCGTCGCCGCGGGCGACGGCCGCGTAGAGCTGGACCGCCGAGAGCGCGGCGACCGCGCTGGGCGGCGGAGGCTCGGGCGACGAGGGCGGTGGGCGCAGGTCGCCCGTCGCGTACCGGACGAGCTCGCCGAACAGGCGCAGCTCGACCCCGTACCCGTTCCAGCCGAGGCCTGCGGCGACAGCGTGCTCGAGGCCCGTGTGCGCCTCGATGAGGGCCTGGTCGAGGTCCCCCGAGTAGTACCGGTTGGCCGCGATGTTGTACCAGCACCGCATCTCGGTCAGCAGGTCGCCCGCGGCCTGTGCACGCTCGCGGGCCGTCGCGAGGAGCGAGGCAGCGCGGTCCGCGTCGTCGACCTCGAGGACCGCGAGCGTCGTCAGCGCGTCGGCCTCGACGTCGGGGGCGTCGATCGCCCGGGCGACCGCGATGGCCTCCTCGGCCGTCTCCTGCGCGACGACGTCCATGTCGGCCCGGTCCAGGTTCATCGCGGCGCGGGCGCGCGTGGCGAGGGTCCAGGCCCGGTCGCGCGACGGGGGCTCGGTCGGCAGGACCTCGAGCGCGGCGGCCGTGTGCTCGATGACCTCCTCGACGCGCTCGATGCCCAGCAGGTGCAGCGAGAGCACGTGGCGCAGCGAGGCCTGGCGCAACGGGTCGCCTGCGGTCGACTCGACGACCTTGCGGGCGATCGCGACCGCGCGGTCGGGCTCTCCGGCGCGGCTCGCCGCGGCGGCCGCCGCGACGGCCACGTCGACACGGTCCTCGCCCAGCAGCTCCGCGGCGTCGGGGACGGCGTCCCACAGACGCAGCACCTGCTCGAGGTGCCTCAGCTCCTCGGCGGGGGCCAGGACGCGCGCCGCGCGGCGGGCGGCCTCGCGCGAGGCGACCAGCGCGGTCGTGGTCTCGTGCGCCGAGAGGGCGTGGTGGGCCCGCTGCGCGGGCGAGCCCAGCGACGGGTCCTCGGTCAGGGCGGCGAGATAGGCGCGGTGCAGCGCGGCGAGCTCTCCGGGCAGGAGGTCGGCCGAGATGGCCTCGGCCAGCAGGGCGTGCCGGAACGCGATGCGGCCCGACTCGATCGTCAGCACGTGGTGGGCCACGGCCTCGCGGAGCGTCGCGTCGAACGCCTGGTCGCAGGCCGCCCGCGTGGCGGGAGCGCCCGGGGCGCGCAGCCCGCCGAGCGAGAACACCCCCAGGTCCTGCCCGACGACGGCACGCAGCAGCGGCTCGGCGACCACACGTCCCGACAGCGACGCGATGCGGGCGAGCTGCTGGACGTCGGGCTCGAGCTGTTCGAGGCGCGCGTGCAGGACGTCGGCGAGCGACCAGGGCAGGGCGTCGGCCTGGGGGCCCGCCTCGACGAGCTCCTCGGCGAAGTAGGCGTTGCCCTCGGACCGGTTCATGACCCGCTCGAAGTCGTGCTTGGGCAGTGCCCGGCCCGCGACCGCGGTCGTGAACTGCTTGAGCTCGACGGGCGTGAACGGGGCCAGGTCGAGGTGCTCGACGCGCGGGTGGCGACGCAGCTCGGCGAGCACGGGGCGCAGGGGATGGCGGCGATGGAGGTCGTCGGCGCGGTAGCTCGCGACGACCAGCAGGTGCTCGGCGCGCAGCCGTGCGAGGACGAAGCGCAGGACGTCACGCGTCGACGGGTCGGCCCAGTGCAGGTCCTCGATCACGAGCACGAGGGGTGCCCCGGGGCGCCCGGGGGCCGTGATCGCCGCGGTGATGGCTTCGAAGAGCTGGAGACGCCCTGCCTGGTCCTCGCCGTTGCCCTCGAGGGCCGAGGGGCCCGCGTCGAGGAGCCGGCCCAGCGCGGGGCGGCCGTCGATGGTCCGGTCGACGACCTCGTGGGCCGCGCGGAGCTCGGACAGCGCCTCGGTGAACGGCAGGTAGGGGAGCCCGACGTCGCCCAGGTCCACGCAGTGGCTCACGACCACGGTCGCGCCGGCGTCGCGTGCGAGCTCTGCGGCTCGGACGAGGAGGCGTGACTTGCCGACTCCCGCGTCGGCTCCGAGCAGGATGGCTCCTGGGTCACCCGCGGCAGCGCGGCTCACGGCTGCGGCGATCACGTCGAGCTGGTGCTGTCTTGCGACGAAGTGAGCCTGGGAGGGGCGCGGCATACCGCCCATCCTTGCAGTGGCCACAGACGGCTGCCACGAAGTTTCCTGATACTCCGCTCCCGGTGTGACCAAGTCCTCCTCCGGACCGTCCGTGAACGGTGTGCTGGGTGGTGCCGAGGGCGGTCGTCGTCCCCGGCTCACCCGTCCGGAGGAGGGCTCCGTCATCCGCCCTGACCTGTGGTGCTCGCGTGCTGACTGCCGACGTGGCTGCGGAGCCACCGCAGGAGGACGTTCTCCCCGGGCGCGAAGTCCGCATGGACCAGCTGCTGGTGGTAGCGGAAGTCCGTCTCCAGGGACGGGCCGTTGAACTCGTTCATGATGCTCCCCGTTCCGGCGGACCTGGTGCCCGCCTGACCCTCACTCTGGTGCTGAGGCGAGCGGTGGCGTATCGGTCGACCGGGCAGGTTCTGGGCACGCACCACCTCAGGCCCGACGGCGCATCTCACCTGAGGTGGTCTGAGGTGCCTTAGGAGGGTTCGGGACGATGTGCCCGGACCCCGTGGGGGGCGAGCCGAGCCGCCCGACGGGCGTGCCGCCGTCGGGCCGTCCGCGAGGAGGTTCCCACCCGTTGCCAACTCCGGGAGGCGGTCGCAGACTGGAATGGACCGGACCCCTTGATGGAGGTGCCCTCGTGACATCGACGTACGACGTGCTACCGATGCTAGGACGCGGCAAGCACCGCAACCCGAAGAAGGGCGCGTGCTTCATGGAGCTCGCGTCGTACCTGGCCGGCGAACGCTGGAGCGACCATCCCCAGTGCACGCACCCGCTCGTCGCGATGCTCGCGCGAGCGGTCAACGACCTCACGAGCGACACGGCCCGGCCCCGCCTGGCCCTGCTCATCCCGGACGTGATCGGGCTGCGCAGCGACGACCCGCGCTGGAGCGTGTGGATCGCCCTGCGTGCCGCGCAGACCGCGCTGCCCGTCGCCCCGAGCGACCGCCAGGACGTCCTCGCGGTCGCGATCATCGCGGGCGAGCGCATGCTCGACCAGCTCGAGGACCGTGAGCCGGGTACCCGGACGCAGGCCTCGGTCGACGCGCTGGCCATGGTCCCCCGCACCGCGGCGTGGGCCGAGTCGTTCTGCAAGGGGTCGCGTCTGCGGCCCGCGCGGTTCGCCCGTGACGCTGCGCCGAGCATCGTGGCGGCAGCGGTCCAGGGCCTCGCCGAGGCAGGTTCCCGGGACGCCGACGACGCGCTCTACGACCTGCTCTCCACGACGATCGAGGCCGCACGCGGATGGGCGGCCGCCGAGCCCGCCGCGCCGCTCGAGCCCAAGGACTGGGAGCCGATCGTCCGGAGCGTCGGGGCGCAGGTGTGACGGCGGCCGAGAGCGCCGGACCACCCAGCCTCGAGGAGTCCTTCGACCTGACCGTGCCGCCGAGCGGCCCGGGCTGCGTGGAGTGCGAGCAGGCGGCCGGCTGGTGGGTGCACCTGCGCCGGTGCGCCGAGTGCGGCCACGTCGGGTGCTGCGACACGTCCCCGTCGCAGCATGCGACCGCGCACTTCGCCCAGACCGGGCACCGGCTCATGCGCAGCTACGAGCCAGGCGAGGACTGGTACTGGGACTACGTGACCGCGCAGGCGTTCGACGGGCCCGAGCCGGTGCCCCCGCTCGCGCACCCCGAGGACCAGACGACCCCGGGGCCCGCGAGCCGCGTGCCCGCGAACTGGCGAGACCTGATCCATTGAGCGGTGAGCGCGCCGGCTGGACCGGCTCTGCCGAGAAGTGGGTTTTTTTGGCCCAGCCGGCCCGGGTGTGGGGCGCCAAAAAAATAAAAGCGCGCGGGGGTGGCAGAACCGGCGGCGTAAAGCGCCACCCCCCCCCCGCCGGGGC
>NZ_JBHXCQ010000001.1:303800-383196 GCF_042726295.1 Oerskovia sp. NPDC060338 | reverse complement strand
GTTGATGCCCCTGATCCGCGCGGATCAGGGGCATCAACTCACTTCTCGGCGCGCGAGGTGCAACCAGGACGCTCAGTCCCGGACCACCCGCGCCAGCGCGTCGAGCGCCGCGAACGGGTCGTCGGGCCGGTCCGGGTCGGGGCTCGTGGGAACGACCACCACGCTGCTGACCCCGTTCGCCTCGAGCGCGGACAGCCGCGCCCGGACGACGTCGGGGGGCCCGACGATCGCGAGCTGGTCGATCCACTCGTCGGGCAGCGCCCGGGAGAACTCCTGCGGGGTCGGCGTCGAGTCGCGCAGCTCCCGGAACGCGGCCGCGAACGGGAGCGGGTCGATCTGCGCGGTCCAGTCCGCGGCGCCGAACGTGGCCAGTGCGGGCCGGACGATCTCGCGGGCCGCTGCGACGTCGTCGTGCACCACGGCGAGGCTGAACGCGACGAGCGTGTGCTCGGGCGGGGCGCTCGTGCCCGCCGCGGCCCGGCCTCGTTCGACCGCCGCGCGGACCGTCGCCAGGTACTCGGGGGTCACGGGCATGTCGAGGATCGTGCCGTCTGCGACGCGGCCCGCGACCTCCAACGACCGAGGTCCGCGCACCCCGTTGAGGACGGGCGGGGCTACCGCCGGAGGGCTGTACAACGCAACATCATCGAGTTGTACGTAGCGTCCGTCGACGCTGAGACGCTCGCCGTGCAGGAGGGCACGGACCGCGCCCGTGGTCTCCTCGAGCAGGGTCAGCGGGCTCTTGGGCCACACGCCGATCTGCCGCATCCACCCGGGCATCCCGTGACCGATCCCCAGCAGCAGCCTCCCGGGGTGGAGCTCGGCGAGCGTCCCTGCCTCGAGCGCGGTCATGGCCGGGCTGCGGACGGCAGCCGGCAGGATCCCGATACCCACGCGGATCGACTGCGTCCGGGCCAGGATCGTCGCGGCCTGTGCGATCCCTCCCCGGAAGAAGCAGTCCTCGACCACCCAGATCTCGTCGAGGCCGATCTCCTCGGCACGCAGCGCGAACGGCAGCAGGTCGGCGATCGGCAGGTCGCGCGGGACGATCACGCCGAGGCGGGGACGGGGCACGGTGGTTCTCCTTCGAACGGTCGGGCTTCTGGGGAAGTCAGGGGGCGACGAGCCATGCGGGGGAATCCTCGCACCCCTTCGGGGCGACGGCGTCGGTCAGGCCACCCGGACCGACCTCCCCGCCACCGAGCGAGATCGGGTCGCCGTCGACGTACCGCTCACCGTTCCAGACCAGGGCGTCGTCCTCCCAGGCGGTGCCGGTGACGGGGAAGTACGGGAGGAGTCTCCCCAGCTCCTCCGGCCCCTCGACGTAGAGGCAGCCGTCGTCGATCCTCACGGCGCCCGAGAGGAGCGCGTCCATGCCATCGGAGCCGACGTCGCGATAGACCGCGGCCGGTCCCAGCGGCTCGGTCGGCGCCGTGGCGTCGCCGGTGTCCGGCACCACCCCGCAGGCGGCGCCGAGCCCACCGACGGCGGCGACGGAGACGAGGGTGGCGACGAGGCGGGGGCGCACGCCCCCACCCTAGACGCGTGCACGGTCGCCGCGGGCGGGCGACGCGACGGCTTTTCCCTGGCCTACCCCGACCCGGCAGGCCTACCGTCGAGGGCATGACCCCGACTCCAGCAGCCTTCGCCGCACTCGACGACCACCTGCGGCAGGCCGCCGCGCGGGACGAGCTCTCGGGCGTCGTGCTCGTGTCCCAGGACGGCGGGACCCTCTTCGAGGGGGCCTACGGCGTGGCCTCACGGCGCTGGGGTGTCCCCGTCAAGGCCTCGACGCGCTTCGACGTCGCCTCGGTCACCAAGCTCTTCACGTCGGTCGCGGTCCTCCAGCAGGTCGCCGCGGGGAGCCTCGACCTGGACGCCTCGATCCATGACCACGTCGACCTCGACGGCACCCGGATCCCGCGCGAGGTCACGTTGCGGCACCTGCTCTCGCACACCTCGGGCATCGCAGACGACGCCGACGAGGAGGCGGGGGAGTCCTACGAGGCCCTGTGGGTCGACAAGCCGAGCTACTCGGTCACGCAGACCGCGGACTTCCTGCCGCAGTTCGTCCACAAGACCCCGACGTTCCCTGTGGGCGAGGGGTGCCGCTACTGCAACGTGGGCTACGTCCTGGCGGGCCTGGCCCTCGAGCACGCCACGGGCCTCACCTACCGCGACTACGTCCGCGAGCACGTCTTCGCGCGCGCGGGCATGACGTCGTCGGGCTTCTTCGACATGCGCGACGCGGTCCCGGACGTCGCGGAGGGCTGGGAGCCCGTCCGCGCCGAGGCTCCCGCGGTCCTGGAAGAGCGGGTGCCCGACGGCGCCGCGTCCCTCGGCGAGGCTGCCGCCCCGGAGGGCGACACGCCCCCGATCGTGGGCTGGCGGCAGAACATCTACAGCTACCCGCCCATCGGCTCGCCCGACGGCGGCGCGCACGTGACCGCGGCAGACCTGATCCGCTTCCTCGACGCCGTGCGGGCGGGAGAGCTGCTGCCGCCCGACCTCACGTCCGCGTTCCTGACACCGCAGGCCCTGCACCACGAGATCGAGGGCGCAGGGCCGGGGGAGGCCGCGGCCGTGCACTTCGCGTTCGGCCTCGAGATCGAGGTGACGGCCGACGGGACGGTCCGGTCGTTCTCCAAGGACGGGATCAACACGGGGTCGAGCGCGATCGTGCGGCACTACCCCGGCCGCGGCGGTGCGGCCGGGGTGACGGTCGCGGTCGTGTCCAACAGCGAGGACGGCGCCTGGGACCCGATCAGGCGCCTCGACGCGCTGATCACCGGGGCGTAGCGGGCAGGGCCTGGACCGCCGCGACCGCGGCGTCGACGTTCGGCAGGACCCGCCCGTCGGCGGACAGCGCAGCGAACCACGGCGACGCCTGGGCGGCAGTGAAGGTCGTCGCCGGGACCCGGGCCAGCACGAGCGTGCAGCCGATCCCCGCGAGCTGTCGGTCGAGGTCCATGAGGCCGTCCAGGACGGTCGAGGTGATCCCGCGCTGAGCCCCGGCCTCGAGGACCACGGCGCGCGGCGTCGGGCTGCTCGCGCGAGCGACGGCCAGGATCCGTTCGACCGTGGGTCGCGTGTTCGCGGTGTAGAGGCCTGCGTCGAGGTGCAGGACGAGCACGCCCGGGGCGACGCCCGACTCCAGGGCGGCCTCGCGGTCGACCTCGCGGGTCACGGCCGAGGCGTCGGTCGCGTCGTCGTCGGGGGTGGTGCCGCGCTCGACCGGGGCCCAGCCGCCCTGCGGCGTCCGGACGAGGGGGACCACGCGAGGCTGGTCGAGCTCGCGCAGCACGAGCACGAGCAGGAGCGTGAACGCGACACCGACCCCGACGGCCGGCAGGAGCCCCGCGACCAGGCCGATCGCCGTGGTCACGGCCGCGACCGCGAACTCGACGCGGTTGATCCGCCACAGCAGCACGAAGTCGCCGACCTTGATGAGGCTCACGGTCGCGACGACCACCATGGCGCCGAGCGTCGCCTGCGGCAGGTCGTCGAGGACCGGGGCCAGGAAGAGCGCGACGAGGATCGCGAGGGTCGCGGTGACGAGGCCCGCGACCTGGCTCCGGGCACCGGCCCGCAGGCTGACCGCGGTCTGCGAGAAGCCGCCGGCCGGGGGCATGGCGCGGAAGAACGCACCGACGACGGCCGCGACCCCGTTGGCGAGGAGCTCCTGGTCGGGATCGATCTGGGGCTCCTCGGGCCGGCGGACCCCGCGACCCACGGAGACGGTCTCGAGGAACGCCATGATCGCGATCGCGCTCGCGCCCGCGAGCAACGGCCCGACGAGCGACAGGTCCGGCAGCACGGGCAGCGGCAGCCCGGGCGGGATCGGTTCGATGACCGCGACCCCGTGGTCGGCGAGCCCGGCGAACGCCACGAGCAGGATGCCCGCCGCCACGACGACGAGCGGCGCGGGCACCTTGGGCGCGACGCGTCCGAGCACCAGGAGCACCGCGATGCTCCCGGCCGAGAGGGCGACGGTCGCCGGGACAGCCTGGTCGAGGCTGCCGAACGCCGAGCCGAGCGTCCGCTCCTGCAGTACCTCGACGTACCGCACGACTCGACCACCCGGTCCGGCGCCCGGCCTCGCGTGCCGCCCTCCGGACCAGCGACGACACGGAGGCGACATGACGAAGAAGCCGTTCAGCGGGGAGATCAACCTGGACGTCCGGGACTCGACCCCGGACTGGGATGCGTTCCTCCCGCCCAAGGCACCGGCGGGGGCGCCCAACGTGCTCGTCGTGCTGTACGACGACACGGGCATGGCGTCATGGTCGCCCTACGGCGGGCGGATCAGCATGCCGACCATGGACCGCCTCGCCCGCGACGGCCTGACCTACTCGCAGTGGCACACGACGGCGCTGTGCTCGCCGACGCGCTCGACGTTCCTGACCGGCCGCAACCACTGCAAGGGCCCTCGGCGTCCGCGCCGTGGCCCCGGTCACTCACGCTAGGCCTGGACGGGCGACCGCGCTCGGCGAGCGGCCGGGTGAGCTCGTGTCCCAGGGTGCGTCCGCATTTTTCGGGAACGTCGGGCGTCCGCTAGCGTGACCCGGCCAGCCAGCCCAGGGAGATCACGTGCCGACCGACCAGGTCAACCGCAACCTCGTCTACGTCTTCGACGTCTCCGGAGGCGACCCCGCGCTCCTGGACGACGAGACGACCGTCCGCACCTGCATCTCCCGGGTCGTCGACCGTGCGGGGCTCACCCCGCTCGGTGAGACCTCGCACCGGTTCGCCCCCCAGGGGTTCAGCATGGCGACGCTCCTGGCCGAGTCCCACCTCGCGGTCCACACGTGGCCCGAGGACGGCACCGCCTACCTGACCCTCACGACGTGCCGCGCTCCGTCGTCGGGCACCTTCGAGGAGGACACGCGCAGCCTGCTGCGCGAGACCTTCTCCGCCGCAGGCGTGACCGTCCGGACCCTCCTCTGATGGCGCCCCGACCCAAGGCGCGCATGACGCTCGGCAAGCACCTGATCGGTGCACCGCCGTGGCGCTCGCTGCCGCAGGGCGTCGTCGTGTACGGCGAGCAGGACCCCAGCGACGGCGTCACGTACTACTGGGAGGAGTGGGAGGTCCTCGGGTACGAGAACCTCGACTTCTGGGTCGAGTACGACCACTACACCCGGGCCGTGACCCTCTACCGCCCGGCCGAGAGCGCCGAGCACCTCGACCCCTCGCGCCTGCGCAAGGGGCAGGTCGTCAACGTCACCCTGAGCGGCCGGACCTACCGGACCACGGTCACCGAGGCGGGCGTCGGGACCATCCGGTCGCTCGACGGGTCGTTCACGTACGACCTGACGGTCGGGCAGCCCGTCGCCTACGCCGAGCTGCGCACGAACGACATGGTGCTCTCGCTCGAGAAGTTCGACGACCGCGTCATCGACCTCTACCACGGCACCGTCCTGGACGTCGCGGGGCAGAAGGCCCACTTCGGCAAGCGGATCGCGCCGCGGAACGTCTCGGTCAAGGCCGTCGGTGCGTTCCTCGCGGTCGGGGTCCTCGCGACGATGCTGTTCAGCTCGTGCGGCCCGCGCGACGACACCTATTGCACGCCGCGGACCGTCGAGCAGGCCGCGCCGTCGGACCAGGTCGTGTCCCAGGACGACGACCAGACCTGCTACCGCCGCTCGGTCTACGGCGGCGGAGGCGGCGGCCTCGGCAAGTAGCCGGGCCCGCACACCGCCCGGCGCCTGGCGCGCCGGTCCCCAGACCTTCAGCACGACCCGTCCTCACCGACCCGCCGACCACCTGGAGCAACCATGAGCATCCTCGACCAGCTGCGCCTCGACGCCTTCCTGTCCACGATCGTCTACTCGGTCCTGGGCATCGTCCTGCTCGTCGTGACGATCGTGATCGTCAACTACCTGTTCAAGCTCAACCTGCACCGCGAGCTCGTCGACGAGCACAACACGGCCTTCGGGATCATGATCGCCGGGCTGGCCATCGCCATCGGGATCATCATCGCGGGGACGATCCTCTCCTGACCGTGGCCGGCGAGACGCAGACGGAGACCGCGCCGCTCACCGGGGGCGAGCCCCCCTCGGGCGAGCCGCCCACGGGCGCCGCCCCGCTCCCGGGCGCCGCCCCGCTCCCGGGCGCCGCGACGCCGTCGGGCCGCAGCATGGACAAGCCGACCGTGTTCGCGGCCGCGCTGCTCGTCGCGGTCGGCGGGATCATCTACGAGCTGATCCTCGGCACGGCCGCCTCCTACCTGTTCGGCGACTCGGTCGTCGCGTTCTCCGTCGCGACGGGCCTGACGCTGTTCGGCATGGGGATCGGGTCGCTGCTCGCGACGCGCCTGGCCACGAACCCCGGCCTCAACTTCGTGCGCAACGAGGTCGCGCTCGCCCTCCTGGGCGGCAGCTCGGTCCTGATCCTCTACGCGGCGTTCAGCATGACCCAGGTGTACTGGCTGGTCTTCGTGCTGCTCTCGCTCGCGATCGGCGTGGGGATCGGCGTCGAGATCCCGCTGCTCGTCGCGCTGCTCAAGGAGCACGGGCGCGACGAGTCGGTCGGCCTGCTGTCGAAGGTGCTCGCGCTCGACTACTTCGGGGCGCTCGCCGCGTCGCTGCTCTTCCCGTTCGTCATGCTCCCGTACCTGGGGCTCATGCGGACGGCGTACGCGGTCGCGCTGCTCAACGTGCTGGTCGCGGTGTTCATGCTGCGGCGCATGGGGCGGCGCACGCGCTGGACCTGGTTCAGCTGGGTCACGGTGGTGTTCCTCGTGGTGTGCTTCGCGGCGTCGAGCGCGATCGAGGGCGCGATCAACACGCGGCTCTACCAGGACCCGGTGGTCCACTACGAGTCGACGTCCTACCAGAAGCTCGTCCTGACGTCGTTCGGCGACGACGTCAGGCTCTACCTGAGCGACCAGCTCCAGTTCTCGTCGGTCGACGAGGCGAGGTACCACGAGACGCTCGCGCACGCGACGCTCACCTCGGTCGCGGCGCCCGCGTCCGTGGCGATCCTCGGGGGAGGAGACGGGTTGCTCGCGCGCGAGGTCCTGCGCTACCCGAGCGTCCAGGAGGTCACGGTCGTGGACCTCGACCCGGCCGTGACCGAGCTCGCGCGGACCGACCGTCTGGTGAGCGAGCTCAACGAGCACTCGTTCGACGACCCGCGCGTCACGGTCGTCAACGGCGACGCGTTCCGGTTCGTGGACACCACGGACCAGACGTTCGACGCGGTCCTGGTCGACCTGGTCGACCCGTCCAACGAGCGCATCGCCAAGCTCTACTCGACCGAGTTCTACGCCATGGTCGCGAACCACCTGCGGCCCGGGGGCGTGTACGCGACCCAGGCGACGTCGTCGTACTTCACGCCGAACGCCTACTGGCAGGTCGCGGCGACCGTCCGCGCGGGCTCACCGGGCCGGACCGTGGTGCCGCTGTCGGTCAACGTGCCGTCGTTCGGGGAGTGGGGGTTCGTCCTGTCGCTCCCGGCCGCGCCGGGGCAGGGTGAGGCTGCCGGGTCTCCGGGGCCCGACGGCGGAGCGCGCCTCTTCGGCGCCACGCCCCTCCCGGAGGGGCTGCGCTTCCACACGCTCGACTCGCTGCGGGCCACCGCGACGCTCGCGGGCGACCACCCGGGACCCGAGGTCGAGATGAAGCCCTCGACGTTGCTCTCGCCCCTGATCTACCGGACGTACCAGCAGGACATGTCGCGCTGGCGGTACTGAACCGCCGCCTGCTGCCGGTCCCTGCTACCCGCCGTCGAGTGCGGAGTTCTTGCGCGAAACGCCCGGCGTGTCGCACAAGAACTCCGCACTCGACGGCAGTCCTGCACGTCCCCCACACGTGACACGCCCGAGTTCGAATTGTCCGGTCCTCGGCGTCTACAGTCTGCGCATGCCCTTCTCGATCCTTCCCGCCGACCTCGTGCACGCGGCCGCCGCGAGCGAACCCGACCTGGGGGGTGTCGCCGGGTGGGCCGTGTCGCTCATGGAGACGCTCGGCGTGTTCGGAGCAGGGCTCGCGATCGCGCTCGAGAACCTCTTCCCGCCCCTGCCGAGCGAGGTCATCCTGCCGCTCGCAGGGTTCACCGCGAGCCGCGGCAGCTTCAACGTCTTCGCGGCGATCGTCGCGACGACCATCGGCTCGCTCGTAGGGGCGATCGCCCTGTACTACGTGGGCGTCCTGGTGGGTCGCGAGCGCACGCGCAAGATCATCGGGTGGCTGCCCCTGGTCAAGCTCAAGGACGTCGACCGCACCGAGGCCTGGTTCCACAAGCACGGCAGCATGGCGGTCTTCTTCGGCCGCATGATCCCGATCTTCCGGAGCCTGATCTCGCTCCCGGCCGGGGTCGACCGCATGCCGCTCCCCAAGTTCGTGGTCCTGACGACTGCGGGCAGCCTCATCTGGAACAGCATCTTCGTGGGCGCGGGCTACGCGCTGGGCGAGAGCTGGCACCTCGTCGAGGAGTATGCGGGCGTCCTGCAGAAGATCGTCATCGCGGCCGTCGCGGTCGCGGTGCTCGCGTTCGTGGTCCTGCGGGTCTCGAAGGCCGTCCTCGGGGGAGCGCCGCCTGCGCACGCGCGCGGCCTCGCCCCGGACACGCCCGACGACGGAGCCCCCGTCTCCGCGCCGGGCGCGGCCCAGCGCACCAAGACCCCCACGACGACGCTCGCCCTGCCCAGGGACGTGTTCGAGCGGTCCCGGGTGGGCGCGGGTCGTCGCACGGACGGCTGAGCCGCCGGAGCGGGCGGCGCTGGGTCAGCGCCGGCGGGTGCCTGTCGACGGACCCGGTGGTCAGCCGAGGTGCTCGGGCGCGGGGCCATATCCCTGCGGGTCCCGCGGTCCTTGGACGTCGTACGCAGCACGCATCGCTGCGACCTCCCGGGCCTTGCGCTCGGCCAGCACGCTCCGCAGGAACTGGATCGTGAGCACGAGCGCCCAGATCACCAGGACGGCCACGACGGCGATCACCACGACGTAGAGAAGGATCAGCACGGAGTAGAACCCGAGGAAGCCCATCCGGACAACGTAGTGGCCCTGGCACCTCGGTACCAGGTCGGCGCGCGGGCCCCGACGTAGGCTCGATCCGTGACCACCTCGCCCTTCGCCACCGACAACCCGCTCGACGCCCTCACCCAGGACGAGCTCCGCCGTCGGACCAGCCTCAAGTGGCGCGCCTACGCGCCTGACGTCCTGCCCCTGTGGGTCGCGGAGATGGACGTCGAGCTCGCCCCTCCCGTGATCGAGGCCGTGACGGCCGCGATGCGTACGGGGGACACGGGGTACGACTACGGCAACACCTACGCCGAGGCCCTCGCCGACCTCGCCAAGCGCCGCTGGGACTGGTCGTTCGACCCCGAGGGCACGCGCATGGTGCCCGACGTCATGCTCGGCCTCATGGAGGTCCTCAAGGTGCTCACCGGGCCGGGCGACGCGGTCGTGGTCAGCCCGCCCGTCTACCCGCCCTTCTTCGGGTTCACGCAGAACGAGGGACGCCGCATCGTCACCGCGCCGCTCACCGCGGACTTCCGGCTCGACCTCGACGCGCTCGACGCGGCGTTCGCCGACGCGACCGGCGCGACCCTCAACGGGACCGGCCCCGGCAGCGGTCGCCGCGCGGTCTACCTGCTGTGCAACCCCCACAACCCCACGGGCACGGTCCACACGCGCGCCGAGCTCGAGGGCCTCGCTGCGCTGGCCCGCCGCCACGGGGTGCGGATCGTGTCCGACGAGATCCACGCGCCGATCACCGCGCCCGGGGTGGCCTACACACCCATCGTGACCGTGGCCGGCGCCGAGGACTCGATCGCGGTCCTGTCGGCCTCCAAGGCCTGGAACCTCGCGGGCCTCAAGGCCGCGGTCGCGGTCGGCGGCCCCGAGGCAGCGGACGACCTGCGGCGGATCCCCGAGGAGGTCGTGCACGGCGTCGGGCACGTGTCCGTGATCGCGCACGTCGCGGCGCTCACCCAGGGCACCGTGTGGCTCGACGCCGTCCTGCGAGGCATCCGGCGCAACAAGCTGCTCCTCGCCGACCTCCTCGAGGAGCACCTGCCCCAGGTCCGCTACGAGCCCACCCAGGGCACCTACCTCGCGTGGCTCGACGCGTCTTCCGTCGCCGACGACCCCTACCGGTTCTTCCTCGACCGGGCCAAGGTCGCGCTCAACGACGGGCGACACTTCGGACCCGGCGGCGCCGGGCACGTGCGCCTCAACCTCGCGACCAACCAGGAGGTGCTCACCGAGGCCGTGCGCCGCATGGGCCAGGCCGCGAAGGACGCCTCGACCGGACGGTGAGCGGGGCGCGCGCGGCGGTGGCGTTGCGTCCGCGGGGATCGTGTGGAGGCTCGGGGGTGCGGTGGTGCAGGGCCGTGCCCGACGACGCCCGTCCGCGCCCGGTGGGCTAGCCTCGCTCCGGGCGACGACGCCCGGATCGCCGTTTCTGTCGGTCTCCGACCGGCACACCGTGAGGGGGAGCACGTGAGTCTCGAGCAGCAGCGCCGGAGCACGAGGTCGACCGGAGCGCGGGTACCCGTGCGGTTCGGTGCCCTCCTCCTCGTCCCCACCCTCGCACTGGTCCTGACGGCGTGCACCGAGGACCCGCCCAGCGCCAAGGACGCGGCCGCGGCGCTCGCGACCGCGATCGCCGAGGGCGACTTCGAGGGCGTCACGTTCACCCAGGCCAACATCGACGTCGCAGCCCACCGGGACGCGGTCCTCGAGCCCCTCGCGGAGGTCGAGCACACGGTCACCCTGGCCGACGTCGAGGTCGTCGCCGAGGGCGACGACAAGGGCAAGGCGGCCACCGCGACCCTCGCGTACAGCTGGGAGGTCACCGACGCCGCCCCCTGGACGTACGAGACGACCGTCGACCTGGCGCTCCGGGAGCCCGCCAAGGGCGAGGACGGGCCCGCGAGGTGGGCCGTGGCCTGGGAGCCCGACGTCCTGGTCCCCGGTCTCGCCGACGGCGACCGGCTGGCCGTGACGCGCGTGCGCGCCGAGCGGGGGCAGATCCTCGGCGGCGACGGCGCGCCCGTCGTCGAGCCGCGGCCCGTGCACCGGATCGGGGTCGACAAGATGAACCTCGACCCGGCCCGCCAGGACGCGGTCGCGCGCGAGGTCGCCGCGGCGGTCGGGATCGACGTCGAGGCGTACGCGCAGAAGGTCGCGGGCGCGGGCGACAAGGCGTTCGTCGAGGCCATCGTGGTCCGCCAGGACGACACCGCGGGCATCGACGTCGCGTCCGTCCAGGCCGTCGACGGCGCCTCGGTGATCCCGGGGACGCTCGACCTCGCGCCGACCCGCACGTTCGCGCGCGCCATCCTGGGCCGTGTCGGGGACGCGACCGCCGAGGCCGTCGAGGAGTCGGAGGGCAAGGTCGTGGCGGGGGACACGGTCGGGCTGTCGGGTCTCCAGCGGCAGTACGACGTCCAGCTGCGCGGGAACCCGGGGATCACCGTGAGCATCGTCGGCGACGGGAGCGCGGGCGAGGACACGGGCGAGGACACCGACCTGGACGGCGAGCCGGACCCCGTGGAGAACGTGACCGACGTCTTCACGGTCGATCCCGTCGCGGGAGTGCCGCTCGCCACGACGCTCCGCACCGACATGCAGGTCGCAGCCGAGTCCGTCCTGGCCGGGGTGCCCTCGGCGAGCGCGATCGTCGCGATCGAGCCCTCGACGGGCAACGTCCTGGCTGCCGCGAGCGGCCCGGGAGGGGACGGGACCTCGACCGCGACGACCGGGAAGTACGCGCCCGGCTCGACGTTCAAGGTCGCCTCGGCGCTCGCGATGCTCCGCACGGGCCTCACCCCGGAGTCGGTCGTGTCGTGCACGCCGACCCTCTCCGTGGACGGGCGCGAGTTCCAGAACGTCCCGGGCTACCCGACGTCGGCGCTCGGCGAGGTGCCCTTCCGCACCGCGTTCGCCAACTCGTGCAACACCGCGATGATCTCCCAGCGCGACGCCGTCACGCAGCAGGCCCTGCACGACGCGGCCGCGGACCTCGGCCTGGGCGTCGAGTCCGAGCTGGGCGCCCCCGCGTTCTTCGGCTCGGTGCCCGCGTCGGCCGAGGGGACCGAGCACGCCGCCTCGATCATCGGCCAGGGCAAGGTCGAGGCGTCGCCGCTCGGCATGGCGACGCTCGTCGCGAGCGTCGCGCACGGCGCGCGGGTCTCGCCCGTCCTGGTCCGTCCCGAGGTGACCGCTGCTGCGGACGAGACCCCGACGCCGTCGTCGCTCACCGCGGACGAGGCCGCGACCCTGCTCAGCCTCATGCGCTCGGTCGTGACCGACGGGAGCGCGGTCGCGCTCAAGACCTTGCCCGGGGACGTCGCGGCCAAGACGGGCACGGCCCAGTACGGCGACGGCAGCCAGGCGCACGCGTGGATGATCGCGATCCAGGGCGACCTCGCGGTCGCGGTGTTCGTCGAGACCGGGGAGAGCGGTTCGGGCACGGCCGGGCCGCTCATGCAGGCGTTCCTGGACGCACCGAACACGGAGGAGTAGCCGCGTCGGCGGCAGGCTGCCGGTCGACCTGCCGAGGCGTCGCCACCGAAGCTGCCCAGGGCGACGCCTCCCGGGGGAGGCTCAACGCTGGAGCCGGCGATCGAGCTCGTCGCGGACGCGCGGCCACTCGGTGTCGAGGACCGAGTAGGAGGCCGAGTCACGGATCTGCCCGTCGTACCCCACCTGCGTGGCGCGCAGCACGCCCTCGAACGTGGCACCGAGGCTGAGGATCGCTCGCCGGGACCGGGTGTTGCGCGCGTCCGTGCGGAGGGTCACGCGGCCGAGCCGCCATGTCTCGAAGGCCAGCTCCAGCATCAGTCGCTTGGCCCATCGGTTGACCCCCGTGCCCTGCGCGTGCGCGGCCAGCCACGTGTACCCGATCTGTGCGGCGTCGGGCTGATCCGGGGCTCGGGGCCGGTCGGTGTCGGACCACCTCCAGAACTCCAGGTAGCAAAACCGGCTGGTCCCCACGGCCACGCCGGTCTGCCGGTCGAGCACGGCGAAAGGCACGGCCTGGCGGACCTGCCGTGCGGCGACGGCGCGCTGCACGTACTCCCAGGTCTGCTCCCGGCCGTGCGGCACGCTCGTCAGCCCGAACGAGGTCCGGTCCCCCTCGGCTGCCTTGCACAGGTCGTCGACGTGGTGCACGTCGAGAGGCTCGAGACGCACGGGCCCCGCCTCGAGAACTCCTGCGTCGACGAAGTCGTTCGGTTCGTCGGTGACGTTCTCGGGCGGTGTCGTCACGACAGGGTCTCCTTGGAGCGCGGCCGAAGCTTGCCGCTGACGGTACTCGGCCTGCTCGCAGGCCGGAGCGCGGAACAGGGCACTTCCGGGCACCTCGGCCCAGCCGATTCGGCTGCCGCGGCGCAGGCGCCCACTCACGCCACGCTACCGCGAGTCTCGATGACAGCAAGGTGGCGGCAGAGGGTGCCTCAGGCTGCGCGGACGTCCTGGCCCACCGAAGCGAAGGACTATGGAGGCCGCCCAGCCCGCCGGATCGGGCAGGGGGGCCGGCCGCACGGAGCGGTCGCGGCCCGGCGCCGCGGCGGGTGACCGTGTGGCAGGGGTGGGCCTAGCCTGGACCGCATGGACCAGGCGCTGGACGAGGGACCGTTCTTCCACGGCACGAAGGCTGACCTGCGTGCGGGCGACCTGCTCACTGCGGGCTTCCGGTCGAACTACCGCCCCGAGGTCACGATGAACCACGTGTACTTCACGGCACTGGTCGGTGGCGCCGGCCTGGCCGCCGAGCTCGCTGCGGGTGACGGCGATCCCCGGGTGTACGAGGTTGAGCCGACCGGCCCCTACGAGGACGACCCCAACGTCACGGACAAGAAGTTCCCCGGCAACCCCACACGGTCCTACCGCAGCGCTGCACCGGTCCGGGTGGTCCGCGAGGTCGCTGACTGGCCGCGGCTCAGCCCCGAGGACCTGGCGACCTGGCGCGCGCGGATCGCGGCGCTCGCGGCCGACGAGCGGGGCGAGATCCTCAACTGAAGGACCACCGCTCCTCGCTGTCGACGATCGTGCCCGCGGGCCGGAGGCCGAGCGCGCGCGCCACGCCAGCCCACGCGGAGCGTCCATCAGCGCATCGGTAGGGCCGAGTCCCTCCTGCCGTCCGTCCGGTCCCCGTGACCCGACAGGTCCAGGGGTCCATACCTCATGGGGGTATCTTTGGCCGGTGCGAGCGAACGAGACGACGACCGAGGGCGACGCGACCGACCGCGGAGGACGTACGACCCGACGCCCCCGCAGGACCGTCCCGGGCCTGACCGTCTGCCGTCTGTGCGTGGGCGAGACGCTCGGCACGGGCGACCCGCTCCCGGGCGGACAGCTCGCCCGCGTCGAGGCGATCGCCCGCACGGGGGACGCGGGCCTGACGCTGGTCGACTGCCTCGACGCGTGCGAGCGCGGGGACGTGGTCGTCGTGCGTCCGGCACCTGAGGCGCGGAGCGAGGCGGGGCCGGTCTGGTTCGAGAGACTGGCCGGCGACGCCGCGAGCGAGACGCTCCACGCCTGGGTGCGGGCCGGTGGGCCCGGGCGGTCGCCCCTCCCCGACACCCTGGCCGAGCTGCGCATCGAGGCTCCGTAGCGGGGCCCGCGGGCGAGCTCTCCCTTCCCAGGGAATACACCCACGGTTCGACGACGTTCCTTCCTCGGCTACTATCGGTAGCCGCGGGCGACGATCGCCCGCACCGCCGGTCCTCGGACCGGCCCGAACGGGAGTCGAATCCTTGCTGAACCGGTGGAACTTCACCGCGCGCCGTGACGTCGATCTGCGACGAGTCGCCAGCGCGCTCTGTTGTTGACCCACTGAAAAGCTGGGCCCCACGGCCCGCACAGCAGTCCTCCCCACCCTCCTGACCTCGGCGTGCCCGCCGCGAGCCCGTGCTGCACGGACCCGCCCCGGTCGCGCTGCGCACGAGGCGCGCGACCCGCACGGGACCGCGTCCTCGCGACCCCGACGTCGGGACCCTCCTTCCTCCGGGCCGGGACGACTGCACTCCCTCCCTCTCGCGATGCTCGCGATCCCTGGGCGCCCCACGCGCCCGTGACGAAGAAAGCAGAACCGTGCCCTCCTCCTCTTCCTCCTCGCAGGCCGTGGCCCCCGCCACGCCGGAGAAGTCCGCGAACGGTGCTCCCGCGCCCAAGCGCCGCCTGAAGGCGCCGTCCTTCACGGTCCAGATCCTCGTCGCGCTCGTGCTGGGCGTGCTGCTCGGCTGGGCCGCGCTCTCGATGGGCCCCGCGTCCGGTGCCGGGACCCCCGACGAGGTCCCGAACTGGCTCACGACGACCCTGTCGACGATCGGCTCGTCGTTCGTGACGCTCCTCAAGGCGATCGTCCCGCCGCTCGTCTTCACGGCGATCGTCGCGTCGATCGCGAACCTGCGGAACGTCACCAACGCCGCGCGCCTCGCCGGCCAGACGATCCTGTGGTTCGCCATCACGGCGCTCGTGTCCGTCGTGATCGGCATCGGCCTGGGCCTCGTGCTCAAGCCGGGGGCCAACACGACGCTCTCGGCGGCCGACGGCAGCGAGCCGGGCGGCTCGGGGTCGTGGCTCGACTTCCTCAACGGCTTCATCCCGAGCAACTTCCTGGGCATCGGGGCACGCACGCAGATCGAGCAGGTCGAGGGCGCCGTGAGCGGCGCGAGCACCTCGATCTCGTTCAACGTGCTCCAGATCGTCGTCATCTCGCTGATCATCGGCATCGCGGCGCTCAAGTCCGGCAAGAAGGCCGACCCGTTCCTCGCGTTCAACCGCTCGGCGCTCGCGATCATCCAGACCGTCCTGTGGTGGATCATCCGCCTCGCGCCGCTCGGCACGCTGGGCCTCATCGGCAACGCGGTCGCGACGTACGGGTGGGACCTGCTGGCCCCGCTCGCGACGTTCGCCGCCGCGATCTACATCGGCCTCGCGCTCGTGCTGTTCGTCGTCTACCCCGTGATCCTGCGGACCAACGGCCTGAAGATCACGAGCTACTTCAAGGGCGCCTGGCCCGCGATCCAGCTCGCGTTCGTGTCGCGCTCCTCGATCGGCACGCTGCCCGTGACGCAGCGCGTGACCGAGCGGAACCTCGGTGTCCCGCGCGAGTACGCGTCGTTCGCCGTGCCGCTCGCCGCGACCACCAAGATGGACGGTTGCGCCTCGATCTACCCGGCGATCTCCGCGATCTTCATCGCCCAGCTCTTCGGGATCGACCTGTCCTTCACGGACTACCTGCTCATCGCGTTCGTGTCCGTCGTGGGCTCTGCAGCGACCGCGGGCCTGACCGGCGCGATCGTCATGCTCACGCTCACGCTGTCGACGCTGGGCCTGCCGCTCGCGGGCGTGGGCCTGCTGCTCGCGATCGACCCGATCCTCGACATGGGCCGCACCGCGGTCAACGTCGCGGGCCAGGTGCTCGTGCCGACCGTCGTGGCCAAGCGTGAGGGAATCCTCGACCTCGAGCAGTACGAGGGCGTGAACGTCGAGGACCTGTTCACGGACGACGAGGGCGACCCGGCCGACGAGGCCGCCACCCCGACCGCCGCCGCGAACGCGTCCGACGAGCCTGCGGCCTCGGCCGCCGACGAGGAGCTGGTCGGGGCGCGCTGACGCCACGCCCCACCCTCCCGCCGAGTGCGGAGCAGGTGAAGTCGATGCGCCGCATCGACTTCACCTGCTCCGCACTCGGCGTTTCCGGGAGGTCCGGCTCGTCGGGCTCAGCGGTCCCGGGGCGTGAGGACCTCGAGGCGCTGGCGGTACTCGGTCTCGTCGATCTCCCCGCGCGCGTAGCGCTCGCCCAGGATCGAGACGGGGTCGTTGCCGCCCCGCCAGGCCCCCGGACCGCCGGGGTGGCCCCAGGGTCCGCCGCGCCGGGCACGGCGGGCGAACAGGAAGATCACCGTGGCGAACAGGGCGAACCACAGCAGCGGGAAGACGAACCACCACGGTCCCGGCCCCCAGCCCGCGCCGCCGTGGGCGAGGACGTCGGTCGTCGCGGTCGTGAGAGTGGTGAGCATGGGGGCCTCCTGGTCGTCGTCCGGCGAGGTGCCGGTGCGGGCCGCGGGGTGCGGCCACGTCTCCAGGCTTCCGTCCGGGGCGGCCTCCGTCGTCGGCCCCGGGATGTCTGTCGAGTACCCCGCTGGTACCGCGCGGACGAGGGAACGCGGCGGGCTCAGCGCCCTGACCCCAGCCGGGGCGCACGACGCCCGCCTCGTAGGCCGCGACCACGAGCTGGGCCCGGTCGCGTGCCCGCAGCTTGGTCATGACGCGCGAGACGTGGGTCTTGACGGTCGACTCTGACAGGTAGAGCGCCCGCGCGATCTCCTCGTTGGACAGCCCGTGCGCGACCTCGACGAGGACCTCGTGCTCGCGTGGCGTGAGGTCGGACAGTCCGGGCACCGGGGCGACGGCGCGCGTCGCGTCGGCCACGCGCGCGAGCAGCCGGCGGGTCACGGTCGGGGAGAGCAGCGCGTCCCCGCCCGCGGCGACCCGCACCGCGCGCACCAGGTCCTCGGGCTCGGTGTCCTTGACGAGGAACCCGCTCGCGCCGCCGCGGATCGCCTCGGTCACGTACTCGTCGAGCTCGAACGTCGTCACGACGACCACGTGCACGCCCGACGCCGCCGGGTCCGCCACGATCCGCCGCGTTGCCTCGAGCCCGTCGAGGCCGGGCATGCGGATGTCCATGAGCACGACGTCGGGCAGCAGGTCGAGCGCGAGCCGCACCGCGTCGTCTCCTGTCGCTGCCTCGCCCACGACCTGGAGGTCCGGCTCGGAGTCGATCAGTGCGCGGAACCCGCCGCGCACGAGGCTCTGGTCGTCGGCGAGCACGACGCGGATCATGGGTTCTCCTGCCCTGCGGGCTTCTGGTCGGTGGTGGCGTCGTCGTCCGGCCCGACGGCGCCGCGCGCCTCCCACGGGAGCCTCGCCTCGACGAGGAATCCGCCCTGCGGTCCGGGGTCGGCCGTGAGGGTCCCGCCCGCGTCGGTCACACGCTCGCGCATGCCCCGCAGGCCGTACCCCTCGGTGACGAGCCGGTCGTCGAGCCCGCCCGCCCACGGCGGGTCCGCCGGCCGGTCCGCGGGGGCGGCTCCGTCGTCGGACACCGTGACCACGAGGGTGCGGGGCGGTCTCGTGCGTGGTGCGGAGGCCGAGGCGTCGCCCGTGCCGACCACCCGGACCTCGACCGTCGCGCGCGTGGCGCCCGCCGCGTGCCGCTGCACGTTGGTGAGCGACTCCTGCACCACGCGGTAGACGATCCCGGCCAGGCGAGGGGCCGCGTCGTGCGCGGCGTCCTCGACCGTGAGGCCGACCACGACGCCCGGCACCTGCCCCACCAGGCGAGGCAGCGCCCCGAGGTCCCATGCGGGTGAACGGGGGACCTCGCCACCCTCGGCGCGGACGATGCCGAGCACGGTCCTGACCTCGTCGAGCGACTCGCTGCTCGTCGCGCGGATCGCGGCGAGGGCAGCGCGCGCCTGCTCGGGGTCGCGGTCCAGGAGGTGCAGCCCGACGCCTGCCTGCACGTTGATCGCCGACAGCGAGTGGGCCAGGACGTCGTGCAGCTCGCGCGCGATCCGCAGGCGCTCGGCCGTCACGGCGTTGAGCTCGTGCTCGCGGCGGGCCGCGCGGACCGCGGTCATCCGGGCGACGCGACCCCTGACGCCACCGGCCGCGAGGAGGGCGACCGTCGTCCACGCGAGACCCCCGAGCAGCGCGACCGTGGGCGGCCCTCCCCGCAGCGTCGCGGCCGCGACCGTGATCCCCGCCAGCACCACGACGCCCGACCACGCGACGACGCGCCCGTGCGCAGCAGGTCCCGCGAGCATCACGCCCGCGAGGACCGCGACCGTCGGGACGAACACCGGCCCCCACGGGTAGCCCAGGAGGAGGTAGGCGCCCGTCGCGGCAAGGCTCAGGGTGGCGGCCAGGACGTGGCGGCGCGGGAGGGTCGCGAGCACCACGGGGGAGACCAGCAGCAGGGCGAACGCGAGCGCGTCGAGCGGCTCGGCGTCGGGCTGGCCGTGCGCGGCACCCAGGGTGCCGACGATCGCGACGAGCGCCGTGACGATCGCGAGGAAGAGGCGCGGTCGGCGATGGTCGAACGGTCCGGTGAGCTCGTCGGGCACGGTCGGGTCGGCGCTCGGCCCGCTCTCGCTGCCGTCGTGCGGCCAGGACCACGGGCCGTGCGGGCCGGGCCTTGCGGGGGCACCGTGCTCGTCACGGGCACCGGCCCGTGGGCGGAACGGTCCCGGCCGGTCACCACGCCAGGGCGGGCCCCACGGAGTGCCCGGGGTCCCCGCGGACCTCCCGTCGCCGACCATGCGGCCACGCTACGCCGAGGGGCGGGAAGGCGCGTCCGCCCGGGGTGCCGGCGGTGGTGGTACGCGGGTGCCGGGTGCCGGGTGCTGGTGCCGCGGGTGCTGGGAGTGCTGGGAGTGCTGGGGGTGCTGGGTACCGGGTGCTGGGGCCGGTGCCGAGGTAGAACGTGCTGCGCGAGGTAGAACGCGCTGCGCGAGGTAGAACGCGCTGCGTACTACCTCGCGCAGCACGTTCTACCTCGCGGGGAGGGCGGGGGATCTGGAGAGTGAGTGGGAGGGAGCGGACGGAGCAAGACGTACCGCCGACGGTCCCGACTAGACCGACCCGGCTACGACCGACCCCGTTCGATCGACGCCCCGACGACCGGCGGTCGCTACGACCGGCGGCCGCTACGACCGACCTCGCTACGACCGACGCCCTGCCGGCGAGCCCTCTGCGTCCAGCCGGGCCACGAGCCGGGGGCCCGCGACCTCCCGGTAGGACATGTCGAGCAGCTCGGCGACCTCCTGCCAGTCGACCGGTGCGGCCTCGAGGTCGAGCCCGAGCCAGCCGGCCGGTCCGTAGTAGGCCGGCACGAAGAAGCGCGGGTCCTGCGCGAGCGCGGCCTCCTCGGCGGGGTCCACCTTGACGAGCAGCGCGTCCGGGTACTGCCGGGCGGGAACCGTGGGGGTCGCCTTCGTCATGCCGCCGTGGACCGCGAACAGCAGGCGGGCCCGGAACGTCACGCGTCCGTGCGAGACCCGCTCCTCCGCACCGGGGAAGGCCAGGGCCAGGCGACGCAGGCCGCCGAGGTGAGCGGCGTCGTCGGGCGTGGAGGCGGCAGGCATGGTTCCAGCGAACCATGCGCTACCCACGCGCGCTGCCGGGTGCGGAACCCTCGTGCGACTCGCCAGGCGTGTTGCACGAGAACTCCGCACCCAGAGCGACGAGCCGCGCGTCAGACCTCGAGCACGACCTTGCCGCGCACGTGCCCGTCCGCGACCTGCTGGACGGCCCGGGCAGCCTCGACCAGCGGGAAGCGCGCCGAGATCTCCAGGGTCAGCAGCCCGGCCTCGGCGAGCGCGAGCGCCTCGCGCAGCGCGCCCTTGCGGGACGTCTTGGTCGCGATGCCCGCGGCGAGCGACTCCTCGGTCTCCACGAGCGTCACGGCGCGCGGGCCGCCGTCACGGGTCAGGCCGTCGGGTCCGAGGAGCTGGACGGTCTGCGCGACGGTCTCGGGTGACCCGACCAGGTCGACGACGGCCGTCACCGCCGAGAGCCCGTCCGGCAGGGCGCGGACCGCGTCGGTGAGCCCCGGGCCGTAGGCCACGGGGGTCGCGCCGAGCCCGCGCAGGTAGTCGTGGTTCGCCGCGGAGGCCGAGCCGACGACGCGTGCCCCGAGGGCCCTCGCGATCTGGACGGCCGCCGAGCCGACACCGCCCGACGCCCCGTGGATCAGCACCACGTCCTTGTCGCCGACCCCGGCCTGGGCCAGGGCGGAGAACGCCGCGGCGGCGGCGACGGGCAGTACCGCGGCCTGCTCGAACGAGACGTTGCCAGGCTTGACCCGGGTCTTGGCGGCCTGGACCACCGACTTCTCGCGCTGGGCCCCCGTGCCGCTCCAGACGACCTCGTCGCCCACGGCGAAGCCCTCGACGCCCTCGCCCACGGCCTCGACCACTCCTGCGGCCTCGAAGCCGAGCACCTGCGGGAACTCGTCATGGCCCCCGAACTTCCCGGCGAGCTTCTTCACGTCGGCCGGGTTGACCCCGATCACGCGGTTCGCGACGACGAGCTCCCCGTCACCGGGTGCCGGCACGGGCTCGTCGCCGACGCGCAGGGCGTCGACATCGCCGTGGCGGTCGTAGAAGATCGCGGTGCTCATGGGTCTACCTCTTCGAGATGTGGGGGCGCTGGGAGGAAGATGTGCGGTTCGCGCGAAACCGGTTTGCCACTCTTCCATCCCGGACGGAGTCCTGTCATGCCCGACGACGGTGGGTCGCGCTGCTGGTCAGGTGCGGTCCGGCGTCGCGAGGCCGAGCCTCGGGGCCGGTGGTGCGGTCTGTTCGCGGACCGCCGCGAGGACCACGGGATCTGCGCAGCCACGCGCGAAACCGTTGATCCGCCGCTGGATGTCGCGGCTCAGGAGCCACGAGCCGATGCGCTCGGCCAGGGGAGCGAGCCAGGCAGGGCGGCACGTGAAGCTGTACCGCCACACGGCCCTGGCCATGACGGGCTCGGGGTGTCCTACGTCACGGCCCGGAGCGGGCGAGAAACGCCAGCCGCCCGCCATGCTCGCGAAGAACCACGGGCCCTCGACCATCTTCATCCCGACGTTCGTCGGCGGGTTGTAGGAGACGTACTCGCTGACCATCCGCAGGCCTGCGCGGTGCCGGGTGAGGGTGCGGACGCCCTTGGCGGGTGCCGTCGCGTCGTCCAGGAACCGCTGAGAGTGGATGAACGGGTCCCAGTGCAGCCGGACGTCGCCCGTGGTCTGCGAGACCGCGAACGCGGTGGCAGGGTCCACGGGGACGATCACGGACGACTCGACGACGGGCACGCTCCGATCCTCGCACGGGGAACCCACACGGGGCCTGGGGGAGCCGCCCGGGCTCGGGGAGCCCGGGCCCGGCCGCGCTCGCCCGGGCCCGGCCGCGCCCGCCAGGCCCCGGCCGCGCCCGCCAGGCCCTGGCCGCGCCAGGCCCTGCACCACGTGCCTGCCCCTGCCCGGCCGCCCCGTGGTGCAATCGAGGCATGGACCCCGGTGCCGCCCTCGAGCACGTGCTCGCGCGCACGCTCGACGGGCCTCCTCTCCGCGACGACGCACGCATCGCACTGCACTTCCATCCCGACACCGACCTGTGGGGCGAGCCGACCCTCGAACGCATCCTGCGCGACGGCTCGTACCTGTCGCAGTTCGTGACGGGCACGAGCAACGGGGGCCTCACGGCCGAGGGCCGGGGCGATCGGTGGCGCTGGGAGCAGCGGATGTTCGGCGGGGTCTACGACGACGCCCCCGCACGGTCCCGACCGGTCTACGGGGCGCTCGCCCTCGACCGGGACCCCTACGGGCCGTCGCCTCGGTTCGGGTCCGCGTGGTTCCGTCTCCGCCGCGCGACGGTGGACCGTGCGACGTTCGCCTTCCCGGACAGCGCCCAGGGGCCGGAGGCTTTCGGGGTCGCCCGGCGGATGGGGCTCATCGAGCTGCTCCGGGCGAGCGCCCCGAGCGACCCGCTCGACCGGTACGTCGAGTCGCACGTGCACGGAGGGGTCGCCGTCCCGGGGGACGTCGAGGCGCTCGTGCTCGACCCGTCGCACCGCGACGTGCTCGGCGGGGTGCTGCACGGCGTCGACCTGGCCGTGGAGTGGCACCCGGGGTACGCGGTCGACGTCGGGACGATCGCCCGCCACGCCGACTACCGGGGGAGCGACGTCGTCGGGCTCGCGGCCCGGGTCGCGGAGGACGGGGTGATCACGCCCGCGGTGCTCGGGCGCTGGAGGGGGCGGCCGGACGTCGACCCGCAGATCCTGAAACAGGTCTGGCACTCCGTGGCCCGGTTCGGGCGCACGGCTCCCGACGGGGACGGGGGCGCCTCGGGTGCCGCCGCGACGGACACCCCGGGGCCACGGTGACGGGCGCACCCGGGGCGCGTGACGCCGTCGTGCGGGCGCGGTTGCTCGCTCTGCGAGACGAGGCCGCGGCTCGCACCGAGGCCCTGCGCGGGGAGGTGGCCGGGATCGTCGAGGCGTCCAAGGACTCCAACGCCGACGACGAGCACGACCCGGACGGCGCGACCATCGCGTTCGAGCGAGCCCAGGTCGGTGCGTTGCAACGGCTCGCCGAGCAGCAGACCGCCGAGGTCGACGCGGCCCTGGCCCGGCTGGACGCCGGCACCTACGGGACGTGCGAGTCGTGCGGCGGGCCGGTCGGCGAGGCCCGCCTGGAGGCGCGACCGACCGCGCGGCTGTGCATCGCGTGCGCGTCGGCGGACGGCAGGTCCGGGCGCGGCACGAGGTAGACCCGGGCGGGCGAGGTGTCCGCCTCGCCCGCCCGGGTCCGCCCGAGAGGCCGGAGCGACGGCCTACTTGTGCGGGACCCCCGCGATGAGGCCGCCGTCGATCACGAACTCGGAGCCCGTCGAGTAGCTCGACTCGTCGCTCGCGAGGAACAGGACGAGCTGCGAGACCTCCTCGGGCTCGGCAGGCCGTCCCAGGGGGATGGGCAGGAAGTCGTGGCTGATCTTCTCGGTCATGGGCGTCTTGATGAAGCCCGGGTGGACCGAGTTGACGCGCACGCCCGAGGGGCCGAGGTCCAGGGCCACGGACTTGGTGAGCCCGCGGACGCCGAACTTCGACGCGACGTAGCCGTGCAGGCCCGCGCTGCCGCGCATGCCCTCGACCGAGGAGATGTTGATGATCGACCCGCGCCCGGCCTTGGCCATGATCGGGGCGACGGCGTGGATGCCGAGGAACGTGCCCGTGAGGTTGATGTCGATGATCTTGCGCCACATGTCGGGCGTGAACTCGGTGATGGGGGCGGCGTTCGCGATGCCGGCGTTGTTGACGAGCACGTCGATGCGGCCGAACTTCTCGAGCGTGAACGCGACGGCCGCGTCCCAGTCCTCCTCCTTGGTCACGTCGAGGTGGATGTACGCGGCGTTCTCGCCGAGCTCGGCGGCGAGTGCCTCGCCCTTGGTGTCGTCGAGGTCGGCGATGACGACCTTGCCGCCCTCGGCGACGAGCGCCTTGGCGTGGGTGACGCCCATGCCTCCGGTTCCTCCGGTGACGATGGCGACCTTGTTGAACACGCGGCCCATGGTGGGGCCTCCTTTCGGGTGTGCCCGGGGTCGGGGAGCCCTCGTGGGGTGCCCGACGGCGGAGCGTGCGGTGTGCGGTGAAGCCCGCCTGCGCGGGTGGGGCGCCGGGTCAGTTCGGCGCGGTCCACCAGGGGGCGAGCGAGGTGCGTGCGATCCGGGGGAAGAACTCCGGGTCGCGCGGCACGGGGGTGGCGAGCCACGCCTCGAGGGCCCCGACCGAGCCGAGGCCGACGTAGCACGCGTAGGCGTGGGCGGCCTGCTCGACGTCCGCGGGCGCGGCGTCGTGGGAGACCGGCATGAGATGGGGGTGGCCGACGAGGAACGCGCGCAGCGTCTCGGTGAAGTGCTCGGCGAGCAGCCGGAACAGGGGGGCGCTGAGCCCACCGTCGCGAGCCCGCTCGTAGATGTCGGCGTGCGCGTCGACGTGCCCGGCGACGGACCGGGTGATGGAGTCGACGACCCGTCGGGGGTCCGGGGGCGGGGCGGCGGCCGTGTCCTCGTCCGCCCGGGTCGCGCCCGGGCCGGACCCGCCCTCCTGGGCGGCTCCGCCGTCGGGCGTGACGCCGACCGCCGCGAAGAACTCGTCGCGGATCGCGTCGAGCTCGGTGCGCAGGATGCCCGTGAGGAGCTCAGCCGGGCTGCTCGCGTGGTCGTAGAAGGTCGCGCGGTTGATCCCGGCGCGTGTCGCGACCTGGGAGACGGTGACGTCGTCGATGTCCTGCTCGGTGGCGAGCTCGAGGACCGCGGTCCGCAGTGCTGCGGTCGTGCGTTCGGTGCGGGGGTCCATGTCGCCTCCTCTGTGGGTGCGGGACAGGCCCGCGGAACGTGCTGACACTTCGACAGTACGCCGGGGCAACCATTTTGGCAACGCCTGTCGTTTAGGTGCTCCGAGGAGGGGGAAAGGGCGGAAAGTCGGGCCTGTCGGCCCTGCCCCGCAGGGCCGGGACGGCTCGCCGGGCAGCCGTCCGGGCCCGGACCTACCGTGGGATGGTCGGGCGGATCGACCGACCCGCCCTCCCTCCTGCCAAGGGGACGAACATGTCCGGATCGAACCGTGGTGCAGAGTCCGAGGAGCGCGACGTCGTCGCCATGAACCCGTTGTTCTCCCGGCCGGGGGAGGCGACCGAGCTCCCCCGCAACGTCCTGCCGCCGGGGGAGTCCTTCCCCGAGACGGCCTACCAGATCGTCCACGACGAGGCGATGCTCGACGGCAACGCCCGCCTCAACCTCGCGACGTTCGTCGGCACGTGGATGGATCCCTACGCGCAGAGGCTCAACGCCGAGACCGCCGACAAGAACATGATCGACAAGGACGAGTACCCGGCCACGGCCGCGATCGAGACCCGGTGCTGGAAGATCCTCGGCGACCTGTGGAACGCGCCGGACCCGGCGAGCACGATCGGGACGTCGACCATCGGGTCCTCCGAGGCGGCCATGCTGGGCGGGCTCGCGCTCAAGCGGCGCTGGCAGCACGCGCGCCGGGCCGCGGGGAAGTCGACCGAGAAGCCCAACCTGGTCCTGTCGAGCGCGGTCCAGGTCTGCTGGGAGAAGTTCTGCAACTACTGGGACGTCGAGGCCCGCTACGTCCCCATCTCGCTCGAGCACAAGGTGCTCGACGGGTTCGAGCTCGAGAAGTACGTGGACGAGAACACGATCGGCGTCGTCGCGATCCTCGGGGTCACCTACACCGGCGCCTACGAGCCGGTCGAGAAGATCTCGGCCGCGCTCGACGAGATCCAGGCCGCGACGGGACTGGACGTCCCGATCCACGTCGACGGCGCCTCGGGGGCCATGATCGCGCCGTTCCTCCAGCCGGACCTCGTGTGGGACTTCCGGGTCGACCGCGTGGCGTCGATCAACACCTCCGCGCACAAGTACGGGCTCGTGTACCCCGGGCTCGGGTGGGTCGTCTGGCGCGACAAGGCCGCGCTGCCCGAGGACCTCGTCTTCTCGGTGAGCTACCTGGGCGGGGACATGCCCACGTTCGCGCTCAACTTCTCCCGGCCGGGCTCGCAGGTGCTGCTCCAGTACTACCTGTTCCTGCGCCTCGGCTACGACGGCTACTACAAGGTGCAGAAGGCGTCGCAGGACGTCGCGCTCTACCTGTCGGGCGAGATCGCGAAGATGCCGCAGTTCGACCTGTGGAACGACGGGAGCGACATCCCGGTCTTCGCGTGGAGCCTCAAGAAGGGCTACACCGACAAGTGGACGCTCTACCACCTGTCCGAGCGGCTGCGGACGAAGGGATGGCTCCTGCCGTCCTACCCCATGCCCGTGGACCTCGAGGACCTGACGGTCCAGCGGATCGTGGTGCGCAACGGACTGAGCCGCGACCTGGCGGCCAGCCTGCTCGGTGACATCCGCACCGAGATCGCGTTCCTCGACGCCCTCGAGTCGCCCATGCCGGTCGAGGCCGTGAGCAAGGGGTTCCACCACTGAGGTGCGCGCGACCGGCGAGGGGCGGCCCCCGCGGGACGCGAGGTAGAACGCGCTGCGCGATGTAGTGCTCAGCGCGTTCTACCTCGCGCAGCACGTCCTACCTCGTCACCGACGGACGGGCCGGGAGCGGCCGGCCCACCCCACGGGTCAGTCCGCGAAGCGCTCCCCGCGCTCCACGACCCGGCCCGCGCCGCGCCCACCGGCCGCCGCGCGGTCCCACGTGTAGACCTCGGTCCCGGTCACGAACACGTTCTCGGCGCGCGAGGTCACGTCGAGCGGGTCGCCGGACCAGATCACGACGTCGCCGTCGAGCCCGGGGCGCAGCGAGCCGATGCGGTCGTCGAGCCCCAGGAACGCGGCCGGGTTGGTCGTGAGCGCCTGGATCGCGACCTCGGGGTCGAGCCCCTCCTTCACGGCGAGCGACGCCTGGTGCACCAGGAAGTTGATGGGCACCACGGGGTGGTCGGTCGTGATCGCGACGCGCACGCCCGCGCGGGCGAGCGCCCCGAGGCTCGCGATGTCGCGGTTGCGCAGCTCGATCTTGGAGCGCGAGGTGAACAGCGGGCCGAAGATGACCGGGACGTCGTGCTCGGCGAGGACGTCGGCGACCGCGGCGCCGTCGGTCCCGTGGTTGATGACGAGCTTGTAGCCGAACTCGCCCGCGAGGCGCAGCGCGGTCGCGATGTCGTCGGCACGGTGCGTGTGCTGGTCCCAGTAGAGCTCGCCCGCGAGCACGCGGCCCAGCGTCTCCTTGGCGAGGTCGCGCTCGAACGGCTCGCCCTTGGCCTGCGCCGCGTCGCGCTTGGCGACGTAGTTCTGGGCGTCGACGAACGCCTTGCGGATGACGTTCGCCACGCCGAGGCGCGTCGAGGGGAGCTTCTTCTGGTCGCCGTAGACGCGCTTGGGGTTCTCGCCCAACGCCGACTTCACCGACACGGCCTCGCGGATGATCTGCTCGTCGACGGTCCGCCCGCCCCAGGTCTTGATCGCGACGGTCTGGCCGCCGATCGGGTTGCCCGAGCCGGGCTTGATGACGGCCGACGTCACGCCGCCCACGAGCGCGTCACGGAAGCCCTCGTCCTCGATGTTGATGGCGTCCAGGGCGCGCAGCGCGGCGCCGTTGGGGTCGGTCATCTCGTTGGTGTCGTTGCCGGCCCAGCCCTCGGCCTCCTCCATGACGCCCATGTGGCCGTGCGACTCGACGAAGCCGGGCAGGACCCAGCGTCCCCCGGCGTCGATCGTGCGGACGCCGTCGGGCACGACGACGTCCTGGCCGACGGCCGTGATGACGCCGTCCTCGACGAGGACGGTCGCGTTCTCCAGGGGTGCGGAGGCGACGGGGACGACGTAGCCGTTCGTGATGGCGATGCTGTTGCGTGTGGTCATGCGCTCTATCCTCTCCCCGACGGGCAGGCTCCGTACCCGGAGACGAGCCGTGCGCCGGGTCCCGGAGGCCGGATCCGACGCCCCGTCATGTCCCGCTAGGGTGGTCTCCGTGCTCACCCAGGTCGCCGGTCCGTTGCGCGTCGCGCGCGCCGGTCTCGTCGCGACCCTGGTGCTGGCCCTCGCGGCGCTCGCGCACCGCGTCGGCGGCGGCACGCTCCCGGACCCGCTGGTCCTCGCGGCCCTGGCCGCGTTCACGATGGCCGGCGCGACGTTCGCGGCCCGCTTCCGCCTGACGTTCCCGCGGCTCGTCGCGGTCCTCGGCACGGGCCAGGTCGCGCTGCACTACGGCCTCGGTTTCGGCGCGGGCGCCACGTGCGCCCCGGTGGCAGGTCCCGCCGCGGGGCACGCAGGGCACGCGGGGCACGGGGCAGCGGCTCAGGTGTCGGCGTGCGCCGCGGGCACACCCCTCCTGCCCGACGGCGTCGCGCACCTCCCGCACGAGACCCCCGCGGGAGCGTGGATGGTCCTGGCGCACGTGCTCGCGACCCTGGTCGTGGCACTGGTCGTCGCGCACGGCGAGCGAGCGCTCGGCCTGCTGCTGACGTGGCTCGCGCCGCGGACGGCGCTCGCGGACCTGCTGCCTGCGCTGCCCGTCGCGCTCCGGCTCCCGACCCCGGTCGCTGCGCCGTCCCGCGCCGCGACGGTCCACCTGCGGACCCCGACGACGCGCGGACCACCGCTGCTCGCCCGGCCCGTCGCCCTTCCTTCCTGACCCTTGTCCGCGCTCGCGCGCGGACGATCGACGAGGCCGGCCGCCCCCTGGGTACCCCTTGCGCGAGCTCGTGCCGCGCCTCATCGAGAGCTTCTTCCACATGTCTTTGCAGACCAACCGGTCCCACCCGTCCACCGCCCCCACCGATCGCCGTGCGCGTGCGGCCGCCGTCGTGCGCCCCGCACCTCTCGCCGGCCCGGCCCGCCTCCTGGTCGCCGTCCTCGCCGCCCTCGCGACGCTCGCGGCGACCCTGCTGCTCGGCGTCGCCGGCGCCGTCCCGGCCCAGGCGCACGACCGCATCATCAGCTCCGACCCGGCCGACGGCGCCCAGCTCGCCACGGCCCCCGCAGCGCTGACCATGACGTTCAGCACCGAGCCGCTCGCGGTCGAGCCCCAGGTCGTCGTGACCGACACCGCGGGGACGGTCGTCGCGCAGGGCAGCCCCACGATCGAGGGCACCTCCGCGACGTTCCCGTGGCCCGCCGAGCTGACCGGTGACACGTACACGGTCGCGTGGCGCGTCGTCTCCTCGGACGGTCACCCCATCGAGGGCACGTTCTCGTTCGCGGTCGCGGCGGCTCCCGAGCCCGCCCCGACCACGGCGAGCGAGGAGCCCGCGGCCGTGACGCCGTCGGCCACCGAGGACACGACGACCGAGGCGACCACCTCGGAGGTGCCCGAGGAGGCCGAGGACGAGGGCCGCTCGATCGCGCCGCTGCTCGTCGGGATCGGCGTGCTCGCCGCGGCGGCCGTCGTCGTCGCGGTGCTCATCGTGCGCCGCCGCCAGCAGGACTGACAGACCCCACTTCCCGGCGACTCGTCGCCCGGGCGCTCCCGCGACCCCGCTGGTCGTGCGTCCCGTCCTGCCCCGGACCGCGCACGACCCGCGCCGCGGGACGCCCTCGCGCGCCACGACGCCGGGCCTCCTCGAAGGAACCACCATGTCTGCACGCACCACCACTCCCACGTCCCGCGCCTCGGTCCGCCCCCGCCGCACGGCCCTGCTCGGCGCGGCCGTCACGACGCTCGCGCTGCTCGCGGTCGCGGGGTGCTCGGCCTCGGCCGACACCTCGTCGGGCGCGGCCACCCCGAGCACCGCGTCCGGCAGCGCGCCGGAGGGCACGGCAGCCGACCACCTGACCGCGACCGACCCCTGGATCAAGGCGGCCGAGTCCGGCATGACCGCGGCCTTCGCCGTCCTGCACAACGACGGCGACCAGGACGTCACGGTCGTCGGCGCGACCTCCGACCTGTCTCCGGTCCAGATCCACGAGATGGCGACCGACGACTCGGGTGCCATGGTCATGCGCGAGAAGGAGGGCGGGCTGACGATCCCCGCGGGCGGCGAGCACGCGCTCGAGCCCGGCGGTGACCACCTCATGCTCATGGAGCTTTCGTCGCCCGTCGAGCCCGGGGCCGAGTACGACGTCACGCTCGAGCTGAGCGACGGCTCGACGCTCGTCGTCACGGCCCCGGCCCGCACGTTCGCGGGGGCCAAGGAGGACTACGACGAGGGTCACGAGGGTCACGACATGAGCCACGATGGCTGACCGGGAGCCCCGCCCGGGCCCTGGCGGGCACTCCGACCACGAACCGACGCCGCCCGCGCCCTCCACCTCCCGGGCCAGGGTCTCGCGTCGCGCGTTCCTGGTCGGCGGGGCCGCCGCGGGTGCGGTCGCGGTCGCCGGTGCGGGAGGTGCGTGGGCCGGGAGGGCCACGGCTCCCGGCACGGGAGCGGCGTCGTCGGGCACCGTGACCCCGGTCGCGCTGCACGGCGACCTGCGCGTGCCCTTCCACGGTCCGCGCCAGGCGGGTGTCGAGACGCCTCCCCAGGCGTACCTGACGCTCGTGGCGCTGAACCTCGCCCCCGGTACCGACCGGGACGCGCTGGTACGGCTCATGCGGATCTGGACCGACGACGTCGTGCGCCTCACCCAGGGGCGCCCGGGCCTGACCGACACCGAGCCCGAGCTCGCGGAGGTGCCCGCGCGCCTCACGGTCACGGTGGGCTACGGCCCTGCGGTCTTCACGGCCGCGGGGCTCGACGACCGTCGTCCGGACTGGTTGAGGCCGCTCCCGGCGTTCGCCGTGGACCGGCTCGAGGACCGCTGGAACGGCGGCGACCTGGTGCTCCAGGTCTGCGCCGACGACGAGGTCACGGTCTCGCACGCGGTCCGGATGCTGCTCCGCGAGGCGCGCGACCTCGCGTCCGTGCGGTGGCTGCAGAAGGGCTTCCGACGGTCCGTCGGCAGCGAGCCCGCGGGGCGGACCATGCGCAACCTCATGGGGCAGATCGACGGGACCCGGAACGTGGACCCCGTCGCGGACACCCCGCTCGTGTGGTCGGACGGCACTGACGGGTGGCTCGCGGGCGGCACGTCGATGGTCGTGCGGCGCATCCGCATGGAGCTCGACACGTGGGACGAGGTCGACCGCTCCACGCGCGAGGCCGTCATGGGGCGTCGCCTCGCGGACGGAGCACCGCTCACGGGCGAGAAGGAGCACGACGAGCCCGACCTCGAGGCGGTCGGGCCGCACGGCCTGACCGTGATCGGGCCCGCCGCGCACGTGCGGCGGGCCCGGACGAGCGACCCGGCCGAGCGGTTCCTGCGGCGCGCGTACAGCTACGACGACGCGCCCGACGTCGCGACGGACCCGGGCGCGCTCAGCAGCTCGGGCCTGGTGTTCGTGACGTTCCAGGCCGACGTCGACCGGCAGTTCGTGCCGGTCCAGCGGCGTCTCGACGAGGTGGACCTGCTCAACGAGTGGACGACGCCGGTCGGTTCGGCGGTCTTCGCGGTCCCGCCGGGCTGCGCCGAGGGCGAGTTCCTGGGGCAGCCGCTGCTGGGCTGAGCGTGGCCGGACGGCCCGTGCGGGGCGCCTCGTGGGCTCGGCTCGGGCCGTCCTGCTGCGACCCGTGGCACCCGATGTCAGAATGTGATGCGGGTCACGTCGGCGTTCTGCATCAAACGAGGAGACCCCTCCTCTGAGTCTTGTGAGTGCTCGGTCGTCGATGGGGGTCGTGACGAGCGCGAGGGTCGGAGGCGGCCCGTGGTGTGAGCGCTGCAGGGGGGCGCTCACGCGACGGGCCGCCTCCGGCGCGTCCGGGGTCGTCCGCTCCTCCGGCCGCTCCTCCGACGAGGGAGGGGCTGCGGCCTGCCGGCTCCCCGAGGCTCAGCGCGGCGGCGCCGTGCTGAGGCGCACCGCGAGCTCGGGCAGCACGACCTCGGGCTCGTGCACGGTCGTCGGGTCCGCGATGAGCGCGATGACGTGCTCGACCGCGAGGCGACCGGTCAGGTGGAACGGTTGGCGGACCGTGGTGAGCGGGGGAGCGCAGTACGCCGCGAGCGCGATGTCGTCCATGCCCACGACCGACACGTCCTCGGGCACCCGTCGGCCCATCTCGGTCAGGCCGCGGATCAGCCCGAACGCCATCTCGTCGCTCGCGACGAACACCGCGGTGACCTCGGGCAGGCGGCCCAGGACCAGGCCGTTGCGGTAACCCGACTCGGGGCTCCAGTCCCCGTAGAGGACCGGCGGCTCGGTGCAGCGGGCGTCCTCGAGCGCGGCCCGCCACCCGGCCGTACGTCCGTTGGCGTCGTTCCAGGACGCGGGGCCCGCGAGGTGCCACACGGTCTCGTGGCCCAGCTCGAGGAGGTGCTCGGTCGCGGCGCGGCCGGCCGCGACCTGGTCGACCGCGACGACCTCGGTCGCCGACGACTGCATGCCGTCCACGACGACCGTCGGGGTCCCGTGGATGAGGTCGCCGAGCGACTCGTCGTCGCGCACGGGCACGGCGATGACCAGGCCGTCGACGCCCTGGTCGAGGAGGCGCTCGACGGCCTGCGCGATCGACGCGGGCGAGAGCGAGGCGGTGCTCGCGGTGCTGACGAAGTAGCCGCCGTCGCGGGCCGCGCGCTGCATGCCGAGCATCATGGCGCTGCCCGAGTAGAAGTCGGTCTCGTGCGTGATGACGCCGATGGTCTTGCTGCGCCCGGTCACGAGCGCGCGGGCGAGGCTGTTGCGGCGGTAGCCGGTCTGCTCGACGGCGGCGCGCACCCGGTTGCGGGTGGTCTCGTTGACGTTGGGGTGCCCCGACAGGACGCGCGAGACGGTCTGCGCGGACACGCCGGCGACGCGGGCGACGTCGGCCATGGCGGGGCCGCGGCCTCGCGGGGGAGCGACCGTGGTGGTGCTCTGCGCCGGCTCGGACCGCTCGGACCGTGACGGTGGTTCCACGTGCTCTCCTTCGGGCGTGAGGGCCGGTCGCGGAGCGTCGGGCACCTCGGTGTGCGCGGCCACGGGTGTGCACCGCAGCGTAGTGGACGTCAACACCGCGGGCCTCCCTGGCCCACGTCGCCGTCATCCAACTGTTACCTGTGTTGACCATAACAGTCAGAACATGCAGGGAAAAGTGACGGATTCACGCAGACCGAGCATCCACATGTTGCAAGGGTTGTGATCCATATCAACCGTGTGTCAGAGTGTGCCCCACGCAGACCGCGGCGCCGTCGCCGCTCCATCCTCAGCACAGTGTGGTCAGAAGGAGAGTCATGAAGTCATCGATCATCAAGGCAGCCGGGGTCGCGTCGATCCTCACCCTCACCGTGGGCGGCCTGACCGCCTGCTCGTCCGACTCGACGTCCGGCAGCGGCTCGGCCGAGGGCGACGGCAAGGTCAAGGAGGTCGAGGTCTGGACCTGGGCCGCCGGGTACGACGAGGCAGCCAAGGCGTTCAACGCCTCGCACGACGACATCCAGATCAAGTACACGCAGATCGAGCCGGGCAACAAGGGCGGCTACGACAAGGTCCGCAACTCGATCACCGCGGGCAACGCCCCGTGCCTCGCCCAGGTGGGCTACGAGACCCTCCCCAGCTTCGTCGCCGAGGGCAACGTCGTGGACGTGACCGAGTTCGCCTCGGCCGACAAGGGCCTCTACGCCCCCGCGGGCTGGGCCGGTGTCACGGTGGGCGACAAGGTCTACGGAGCCCCGCAGGACCAGGGCCCCATGGTGCTCTTCTACAACAAGACCGTCTTCGAGGCGAACGGCGTGGCCGTGCCGACCACGTGGGACGAGTACCAGGCTGCGGGCGAGCAGCTCAAGGCCGCGGGCGTCAAGCTCACGGGCACCTACGAGGACTACGACTACTCGGGCTTCGCGTGGCAGGCCGGCGCGCCCTGGTACGAGATCAAGGACGGCGCCTGGTCCATCACGCCCGACTCGCCCGAGAACCTCGAGGTCGCCAGCTACTGGCAGGGCCTGATCGACGCCGACCTGATCGGTGCGGGCATCTGGAGCGACGAGTGGTCCGCGGGCCTCGGTGACGGCTCGATCGCCACGATCGTGGGCGCGGCCTGGTTCTCCGGCATCCTCAAGGACTCCGCGGCGGCCTCGGCCGGCGACTGGGCCGTGGCCGAGCTCCCGCAGTGGGAGGCCGGGGACGCCAAGACCGGCAACGTGGGCGGCAGCCTCTCCGCGGTCCTCAAGGGCTGCGACGACCCCGAGGCCGCCTGGACCGTGGCCAACTGGCTCAGCACGGACCCGGGCTCGGTCGACGCCCTCATCGAGGGCGGCGGCGTCTACCCGGCCTCGCTCGCGGGCCTCGAGTCCGACCTCCTCACCTCGGGTGACGACTACTTCGGCGGCCAGGTCGTCGCCGACGTCTTCAAGACCGCCTCGGGGCAGGTCAACGAGGACTGGGCCTGGGGCCCCGGCGTCTCGACCCTGGTCGGCACGCTCGCCACGGGCATGAAGCAGGCCTACGCCAAGGAGGGCGGCGCGACCGTCGCGACCGCGCTCACGGGCGCCCGCGAGGCGACCGAGTCCGAGCTCAAGCAGCAGGGCATCGCCGTCAACGAGTGACCTGACGGCCCCGCACGACCCGCACGCACGGTGCGGCCCGGCCACGACGGCCGGGTCGCACCGGGCAGCGCGACAGCAGCACAGCAGCAGAAGGCCCGACGACGCCACGCACCTCCGAGCACCGGTGCACCTGGGCGCGTGACGTCGTCGGGCACCACGACGCATCCCCCTGAGGAACCCACCATGACCACGAGCCTGACGTCGGCGGCACCGCCGCCGGTGGAGACCAAGCGCACGGCGGCCACGCCGCCCAGGCGCCCGCGCAGCCGGACCAGCCGGTACGCGATCTGGTTCGTCGGACCGTTCGTGGTGCTGTTCGTCGGGATGTACGTCGCACCGATCCTCTTCGCGCTCTACAAGAGCCTGTTCCGGATCCAGCGCGACGCGCTCGGTCTGGGCGGCACGCAGGAGATCTTCGACCCCCTGTTCAACTACGCGTACGCGCTGGGTGACGAGAAGTTCATCAGCTCGATCGGCCGCGTGCTGCTGTTCGGCGTGGTGCAGGTGCCCGTCATGCTGGTCCTCGCGCTCGGGATCGCGCTCCTGATCGACTCGGCCTCGGCCCGGGCCAAGGGCTTCTTCCGGCTCTCGAGCTTCGCGCCCTACGCGGTGCCGACCGTCGTCTCGGCGCTCATGTGGTCGTTCCTGTACTCGCCCACCAACGGCCCGGTCAACCAGGTGCTCGAGGTGTTCGGCATCAGCATCAACTTCCTCAGCCAGGACCTCGCGCTGTGGGCCGTCGCCAACGTCGTGACGTGGGGCTGGACGGGCTACAACATGATCATCATCTACGCCGCGCTCCAGGGGGTCCCGGGCGAGGTGCTCGAGGCCGCCAAGCTCGACGGGGCCTCGCCGTGGCGCACCGCGTGGAGCATCAAGATCCCGCTCGTGCGGCCCGCGATCCTGCTCACCACGATCTTCTCGATCATCGGCTCGGCGCAGCTCTACAACGAGCCGTTCGTGCTCAAGCAGAGCACCGGGGCGATCGACGCGAGCTACACGCCGATCATGGCCGCGCAGGCCTCGCTCCAGTCGGCCAACTACCCGTACGCCGCAGCCCAGTCGGTGCTCCTCGCCGTCGGCGTGGCCGTGCTGTCCGTCCTCTTCTTCCGTCTGACGTCCAGGAGGTCCTCGTGACCACGAGCAGCGTGCCCGTCGTGGCCGAGAAGACCGCGGGCAACCGCCTGCGCCGCAAGCGCTCCGCCCCGAAGGGGACCCCGGACGGCCTGCGCAAGGACTCGATCGAGACCACGGCCACGAGCCGCATCGCGGTCACCGCGGTGCTGGCGCTGACCGCCGTGTACTTCCTGTTCCCCCTGTGGTGGCTGTTCGTCGCGGCGACCAAGGACGCCGGGTTCACGTTCTCGGGCAGCCCGTTGTGGTTCTCGAACTTCGACCTGTTCGGCAACATCGGCGACCTGTTCGCCTACAAGGACGGGATCTTCGCCGTCTGGATGGCGAACTCGGCGCTCTACTCGATCGTCGGTGCGGGGCTCGGGACGCTCATCGCGGTCGCGACCGGCTACGCCCTGGCCAAGTACGAGTTCCGCGGCAAGGGCCTGCTGTTCGGCGTGGTCCTCGGCGCGGTCCTCATCCCCAAGGTGCTGTTCACGCTCCCGCTGTTCCTCATGTTCTCCGCGACGGGCATCGTCAACACCTACTTCGCGGTGCTCCTGCCGAGCATCGTGAGCCCGTTCGGTGTCTACCTGGGTCGCATCTTCGCCGCGAGCTCGGTGCCGGACGAGGTCATCGAGGCCGCGCGTCTCGACGGCGCGAACGAGGGCCGCATCTTCTTCGGGGTCAGCCTCAAGATGATGGCCCCCGCGCTCGTCACGATCTTCCTCTTCCAGTTCGTCGAGATCTGGAACAACTTCCTGCTCCCCTCGCAGGTCCTCATCTCCGAGAACCTGCGCCCCGTCACGGTCGGGCTGGTGAGCTGGAACGCCCTGGTCCAGGCCGGCCAGATCGAGCGGCACATGGTCATCATCGGCGCGTTCGTGGCGGTCGTCCCGCTCATCGTCGCGTTCCTCTCCCTCCAGCGCTTCTGGCGCTCCGGACTTGCAGCGGGGGCTATCAAGTGAGCCAGCACCACCCAGCCGACCGGGCCTCGGGCCCGGCCGGCGGCCGGACCCTGCGCGCCGACGGCGCGATCCCGTCGACCCTGCGCGCCGACGGCGCGATCCGGTCGACCCTGCGCGCCGACGGCGCGACCCTCGTGCGGGACGGTGTGCCGCACCGGATGCTCTCGGGCTCGGTCCACTACTTCCGGGTCCACCCGGACCTGTGGGAGGACCGCCTCCTGCGCCTGCGTGCGATGGGCCTCAACACGGTCGACACCTACGTCCCGTGGAACTGGCACGAGGCCGCGCGCGGCACGTTCGACTTCACGGGGTGGCGCGACGTCGAGCGGTTCGTGCGCCTCGCGGGTGACCTGGGCCTCGACGTCGTGGTGCGCCCCGGGCCGTACATCTGCGCCGAGTGGGACAACGGCGGCCTGCCCGCATGGCTCACCGCGACCCCCGGGATCCGGCTGCGGTGCAGCGACGAGACCTACCTCGACGCGGTCGCGGCCTGGTTCGACGAGCTGCTTCCCCGTCTCGCGGCGCTCCAGGCGAACCGCGGCGGCCCGGTCGTGGCCGTCCAGGTCGAGAACGAGTACGGCAGCTTCGGCGACGACCACGCCTACATGGCGTGGGTCCACGACGCGCTCGTGGAGCGCGGCATCGACGAGCTCCTCTTCACGGCCGACGGCCCCACGGACCTCATGCTCGACGGCGGGACGCTTCCCGGCGTGCTGGCGGCGGCCACGTTCGGCAGCCGCCCTGGGCAGGCGCTCGACAAGCTCACCGCGCGTCGCGGCGAGCAGCCGTTCGTCTGTGCCGAGTTCTGGAACGGCTGGTTCGACCACTGGGGCGACCCGCACCACGTGCGCGGCGCCGACAGCGCCGCGGCCGACGTGCGCGAGCTCCTCGACCTCGGCGGCTCGGTGAGCCTCTACATGGCGCACGGCGGGACGAACTTCGGGCTCACCGCGGGCGCCAACCACGACGGGACCCGCCTGCAGCCGACGGTCACGAGCTACGACTCCGACGCCGCGGTGGCCGAGGACGGCAGCGTGACCCCCAAGTTCTTCGCGCTGCGCAAGGTGCTGTCCGAGCACGCGTCGCACGGGACCCGGATCCCCGAGGACGCCCAGGACGACCGGTGGATCGCGCCGTCGCCCAAGCTCGAAGCGCGCACCCTGCCGCCCGTGACCACGCGCCCGCTCCTGCCCGCGCTGCGCGCATCGGGCGCCGCGACGGTCGCTCCGTCGCCGCTGACGTTCGAGCAGCTCGGCCAGAACGCCGGGCTCGTGCTCCACACGGCCACCCCGGTCCTCCCGCCCGGGGACAGCACGCTCTCGGTCCTCGGCCTGCACGACCGGGCGACGGTCTACGTCGACGGCCGCGAGGTCGGCGTCCTCGAGCGCGAGACCTCGCACCTGGGCCTCACGGTCCACGGGCACGGCGTTCCCGTGCGGGTCGAGATCCTCGTGGAGAACCTCGGGCGCATCAACTACGGGCCCCGGCTCGGCGAGCACAAGGGGATCCTGGGCGACGTCCTGGTCGAGCGCCGGATCGTGCACGGCTGGACCTCATGGTCGCTGCCGCTCGACCTGCTGCCCGTGGACGAGCTGTGGAGAGCGGGCGAGCCCGACGCCGAGGCCACCCCGAGCGGGCCCCGCGACGCCGTCGGGCCGCAGGGTGTCCTGGCACGGACGGCCCTCGACCTCGACGAGCCCGCCGACACCTTCCTGACCCTGCCCGGGTGGACCAAGGGCTTCGTCTGGGTCAACGACGTGCTGCTCGGCCGCTACTGGGAGCGCGGCCCCCAGCACACCCTCTACGTCCCCGCGCCGCTGCTGCGCGCGGGGAGCAACACCGTCACGGTCCTCGAGCTGCACGCGGTCGGTCACGACCTCGAGCTGACGGCCTCGGCCGTCCTGGGTGAGCCCGAGGAGTACGTCGAAGAGCTGTGACGCCCGTCGGTCGGGGGACGGCCGATGAACTGCTATCGAAGGAGATCAGCACATGGTTCGACATTCCCCTGGCCCTCGGGCCGGTTCCCAGCCGGGCGGCGCCTCGCGCCGAGCCCGCAGCCTCGTGGCCCTCGCGACCGCGGTGGTGGTGCCGTTCGCGGCGCTGCCCGCCGCGGCCGCGGCGAGCCACACCCCGGCGAGCAGCGCGACGTCGCTCTCGGCCCTCGGCCTGACGGCCGAGCAGGTCGCGGCGGCGAGCGTCGAGGGCGCGGCCACGCTGCGCTCGGCGCAGCTCGACGTCCAGGTCGCCGCGGACTTCCCACGCGTCCTGAGCTACACCGACCGCGCGTCGGGCGCCTCGCTCGCGGGCAGCACCGCGACCGTCACGAAGGTGCGCCTCAACGGCACCGACCGCGCGGTCGTGGTCGAGGCGGGCGAGCCCGGTGAGACCAGCCGCGACTACCGCCTGACGTTCCCCGACCTCGCGGGCGTCAGCATCGACACGCGCCTCGAGGTCGAGGGCAGCGCCGTGACGTTCCGCGTCACGGGCGTGACCGACACCGCGGCGTTCCGCGTCGGGACCATCGAGGTCCCGGGGCACGACCTGCTCTCGGTCTCGTCGGCCGACCCGTCGGCCGTGGTCGCCTCGGCCGTCATCAGCCCCGACCGCGGCAAGGTCGGCGACACGTTCACGTCCGTCACGGGGCAGACCCCCGTCAACGCGAACCCGGTCGGGTCCGCGTACGCGATCGTGAGCACGAGCGCGCTGTCGGCCACGATCGTGACCAACAGCGTCTACGACGAGGCCAACGGCAAGGCCGCCGCGGACGGCAACCGTCTGCAGCGCCAGGCGCGCGCGGCCGACGGCGGCGTGCGCGTGGGCGTCTGGAGCGGCGCGTGGACCTACCGGGCCCAGGGCTCGTCGGTCACCGAGGAGCTGCCGTACGCGACCGTCGTCGTGACGGCCGACGCCAACGCAGACGACAAGGTCGACTGGCAGGACGGCGCGATCGCCTTCCGCGCCACCGCCCCCAAGGCGCTGGGCGCGGACCAGGTCGCCGACCGCGTCGTGACCCACATCCCGTTCAACTTCGCCTCGCAGGCCACGCACCCGTTCCTGCGCACGCTCGACGACGTCAAGCGGATCTCGCTCGCGACCGACGGGCTGGGCCAGATGGCCCTCCTCAAGGGCTACGGCTCCGAGGGGCACGACTCCGCGCACCCCGACTACGGCGGCAACTACAACGAGCGCGCGGGCGGCCTCGAGGACATGAACACGCTGCTCGAGCAGGGTGGCGACTGGAACGCGGACTTCGGTGTCCACATCAACGCGACCGAGGCCTACGCCGAGGCGAACGCCTTCTCGGACGAGCTCGTCGACCCCTCGGCCAAGGGCTGGAACTGGCTCGGCCAGTCGTACTACATCGACCAGCGCCGGGACGTGAACAGCGGTGACCTGGCCGCACGCATCGGCCAGCTCGCCGACGAGACCCAGGGCAACCTCGACCTCCTCTACGTCGACGTCTACTACAACTTCGGCTGGCAGGCGCGCGCCCTCGCGGACGCGGCCCGCGCGAACGACCTCCAGATCGCGACCGAGTGGTCGGACAAGTTCGAGGCCAGCTCGCTGTGGAGCCACTGGTCCGCGGACGAGAACTACGGCGGCGCTGCGAACAAGGGCCTGAACTCCCAGATCGTGCGCTTCATCGACAACGCCGAGAAGGACACCTGGAACCCGCACCCGCTGCTCGGCAACGCGCGGCTCGTCGAGTTCGAGGGCTGGACCGGGCAGACCGACTGGAACGCGTTCTACAAGAACATCTGGACGACCAACGTCCCGACCAAGTTCCTCCAGCACCAGGAGATCGTGCGCTGGGGCACCGACCGGATCGACTTCACGGGTGACGTCTCGGCGCGCGGCACGACCGCGGCCGACCGGCAGATCCTCGTCGGGGACGCCGTCGTCGCCCAGGGCGGCACCTACCTCCTGCCGTGGAACGCGTCCGACGCCCCCGGGCTCGAGGGCGAGGCCGCCGAGGGCAGCAAGCTCTACCACTACAACCCGGCCGGCGGCTCGACCACGTGGACGCTCACGGACGAGTTCTCCGGGGCCACGAGCCTGACCGTGTACAAGCTCACGACGACGGGCCGCGAGAAGGTCGCGGACGTCCCGGTCACGGGCGGCAAGGTCACGGTCGAGGCGACCGCGGGCCAGCCCTACGTGCTGTACCCGCAGGGAGTCACGACCCCCTCGGCCGACGACGTCGCGTGGGGCACCGCGAGCGGCATCGTCGACCCCGGCTTCAACGCCGCGACGCTCGACGCGTACGAGACGACCGGCACCACGGGGATCGAGACGCTGTCCAACGGGCAGCGCGTCGCGACGCTCGGAGCGGGCGCCTCGTCGCTGAGCCAGCAGCTCGGTGAGCTCTCGACCGGGACCTACGCCGTGAGCGCGTGGGTCGAGGTCCAGCCCGGGAAGTCCCGCTCGACCACCCTGTCCGTCTCGGGCGAGGGAGTCGCGCAGACCGCGAGCACCGTCGTCGAGCGCTCGACCGCGAAGAACCTGGTCGCGGCCGACGAGAAGAACAACCGCTACTACCAGCGCGTGCAGGTGCTCGTCGACGTCACGGGCCCTGCCCGCCCGACGCTGACGGTCGCCGCCTCGGCGGGCGACGCCGTCGTGCGGGTCGACGACCTGCGCGTCGTGAGCGCCACGCGCTCGGTGGCCCCGGCCGTCGAGGGCGAGACCGGCACGGTCGTCGCGTTCGAGGACTTCGAGAACGTGCCCCAGGGCTGGGGACCGTTCGTCAAGGGCGACGCGGGCGGCGTGACCGACCCGCGCACGCACATCGCCAAGCGCAACGCCCCGTACACGCAGGCCGGCTGGAACGGCAAGCTCGTCGACGACGCGCTGTCCGGAGCCTGGTCGCTCAAGGCGCACGAGGAGAACAAGGGCCTCGTCTACCGCACGGTGCCCAGCACCGTGAAGCTCGAGGCCGGGCGCCAGTACCGCGTGACCTTCGACTACCAGTCGGGCAACGGCGGCGAGTACCAGTGGGTCACGGGCTACGACTCGGTCGCGAGCGGCGCCCCGGCGTCGGTCGAGACCCACGCGACCCCGCTGGGTCAGCAGCGCACGACCGCGACGTTCTCCGAGGACGTCGTGGCGAGCGGCTGCGGTGACACCTGGGTGGGGCTGCGCAAGCTCACGGCGGGCGGCAACCAGTCCGACCTGATCCTCGACGACTTCCGCGTCGTGGACCTGGGCCCGGCCGAGGCCACCCCGGCCTGCGCGTCGCTGACCGTGTCCCCGGGACCGGTCGCGTTCGAGCCCGACGTCGCGAGCACCGTCACGACGCGCCTCACGGTCCACGAGCCCGTGGCCGTCGCCGACGTCGCCGTGACGCTCGACGTGCCCGAGGGCTGGGAGGTCGAGGCGACCAACGCCTCGACCGCGGCGACGCTCCCGGCCGGCGGCGTCCTGACCACGACGTGGAAGGTCACCCCGCACGGCAAGATCACCGCCGACGCCTACACGCTCACCTCGGGCGGAACGTACACGACCACGGCTGCGCCCGTCGGCAAGCGGTCGGTCGAGGCCGGCCAGTCGGTGTGGGTCGTCGTGCCGCCGAACGGTGGCGAGAACTGGGTCAGCGACCTGCCGTTCGTCTCGACGACCAACGGATGGGGACCGGTCGAGCGCGACCTGTCCAACGGCGAGCAGGGCGAGAAGGACGGCAAGCCCCTCACGCTGCGCGGCGTCGTCCACGAGAAGGGCCTCGGCACGCACGCGAGCTCGTCCGTGCGGGTCTTCCTCGCGGCGCAGTGCGACGCGTTCACGGCGACCGTGGGCGTCGACGACGTCCAGGGCACCAAGGGCACGGTGCAGTTCAAGGTCGTGGGTGACGGCACCCAGCTCGCCCAGACCGAGGTGCTCAAGGGCGGCGGCAAGACCGTCGACCTGAACGTCCCGGTCACCGGCGTCCGCTACCTCGACCTGATCGTGGCCGACGGTGGCGACGGCAACGGCAACGACCACGCCGACTGGGGCTCCGCCAAGGTGTCCTGCGCCGACCCGGTCGAGCCCGAGCCCGAGCTCGAGGTCACCACGACGGCCAAGGCCCAGTGCACGGCCTCGCGCGTCCAGCTCGCGGTCCGCGCCGTCAACGAGGAGGACTTCCCGGTCGACGTGAAGATCACCACGCCGTTCGGCACCAAGACCTTCCAGCAGGTCCAGCCGGGCAAGAGCGCCAGCCAGACGTTCGCGACCCGCAAGGACGCGATCGAGGCGGGCACGGCGACCGTGACCGCGACCGCCACGGTCGACGGCAAGGAGGTCACGACCACGATCGAGAGCGAGTACGCGGCCACGAGCTGCGGCTAGCCCGCGAGGCGTCCGCCGGGGGTGCTCCCGGCGGACGGTCGGCGCACGGCGTGAGCCGCGCGCCGAGCACCACGAGCAAGGCCCCGGGACCCATGGCGGCTCCCGGGGCCTTCCTCGTCGTCAGACCGCGTCGGTGCGCGCGCCGAGCCAGGGTGCGAGCACGTCCTCGCGACCGAGCCAGCGCAGCCCGCCGTCGGCGACCTCGTCGCGCGTCGCGAGGATCTCGGCGAACGCCGCGAGCAGCTCGTCGCGGTCGTCGGCCGAGTCGGACGCGCCCGTGAGGACGAGCCGGGTCCGGGGCGCGAGGTCCTCCCACGTCCCGATCTCGCCGATGCTCAGCTGGCCGCCCGCGCCGTCCCAGGCGCACATCGAGTCGGGCCGGTTGGGCACCCAGAACACGCCGCGGCTGCGCAGCCGCCCGGTCCCGAGGCGCCGGACCTGGTGCAGGAGCCGCTCGGGGTCGAACGGCAGGTCGGAGGCCAGGTCGAGCGTCCAGGTCCCCGTCTCCTCGTCCTGCCCGACGACGGCGCGCACCCCGAGCGGGTGCGCGCGCCGCTCGGCGTGGGCCGCGTCGTGCGTCGCGGAGGACAGGTCCGCGAAGCGCAGCCCGTCGAGGCCGTCGAGCCGGGTCGAGTCGTCTGCCCGGAGCCTGTCGACGAGCCCGGACCCGGTGCGTGAACCCGCGCGTCGCCTGTCCTGCGCCGCGCGGTCCGCCGCGGGGGCTCCCGGGTGGGAGGCGCCGTCGGGCAGGGGGCGTCGCGTGGGCGTGCCGGGACCGTCCAGGGCCAGGTCCGGCACGCCCGTCGTGACCACGAGGTCGGCGTACTCGACCTGGGCCGCGAGCACCTCGCCGACCGAACGGTGGTCGGCGGCAGCGAGGGCGAGGCCGCGCTCCTCGAGCAGGTCGTCGTCGAGGAGGTCGGTCTCGACCGCGGCGAGGTCGACGACCGTGAGGACCGTGGCGAGCCGCAGCCCGTCGAGCGCGCCGCCGGGCGTGGTCGCGCCGCCCAGGGCGCGTGCGACCGGCAGCGGCTCGGCCGAGACGGGCAGGGCGAGGAGCACCTGGTCCCAGCGCCCGTCGCGCGCGAGGTCGCGCAGCGTGGGGATCGCGTCCTCGCGGACCGCGCACGACAGGCACGCGTGCTCGAGGTCGACGAGCGTGTCCTCGACGACCCCGGTCGCGTCCACGACGAGGCGGCGCAGGGTCCCGTCCTCGGCCCGGATGTCGTGGCGCAGGACGACCGACCGCGGGGTGTCGGTCACGAGCCCGAAGACCGTGGCGTCGCGCAGCACCGGGTCGATCGTGGCGAGCACGCTGAGCGGGACGCGGCCCGGTGAGGCCGCGCTGCGGCTCGCTGCCGTGCCGGGGGCACCGGGAATATCTGCGGGCATCTGGACGCTCCACCTCTACAGAGAACGGTTCTCATCAGTCGAGAGCATACCTCTTGACGAGAATGGTTATCATTAAGTATTCTCGGGTCCCACGACCCACCGAAGGGAAGCTCATGTCCGCCGTCTGCCAGGTGCTCGGCACCTCGCCGGGGTTCGGCTGCTCGATCTCGCACTCGCACGTGCGGACCAGGCGACGCTTCGACCCCAACATCCAGCACAAGCGCTACTGGGTGCCGTCACTGGGCCGGCATGTCAGGCTGAGAGTGAGCGCCCAGGGGATCAGGACGATCGACCGTCGAGGGATCGACGCGGTCGTCGCACGCATCATCGCTCGAGGGGAGAAGGTCTGATGGCTGCACGCACCGAGCTGCGACCCGTGGTCAGGCTGCGCTCGACCGCAGGGACGGGGTACACGTACGTGACCCGCAAGAACCGCCGGAACGACCCGGACCGGCTGACCCTGCTCAAGTACGACCCGGTCGCCCGGGCACACGTCGCGTTCCGCGAGGAACGGTAAGGGGAGCCGCATGGCCAAGAAGTCCAAGATCGCGCGGAACGAGCAGCGCGAGGTGATCGTCGCCCGGTACGCCGAGCGGCGCGCCGAGCTCAAGAAGATCATCGCGTCGCCCAGCGCCTCGGAGGCGGAGAAGGAGGCCGCCGCGACCGAGCTGCGCAAGCAGCCGCGCGACGCGAGCGCGACCCGCCTGCGCAACCGCGACGTGGTCGACGGTCGTCCGCGCGCGTACAACCGGCGCTTCGGCCTCTCCCGCATCAGGCTGCGCGACATGGCGCACCGCGGAGAGCTGCCGGGCGTCACCAAGTCCAGCTGGTAGTCGACACCTGTCGAGAGCCCAGCAGTCGAGAGTCGTAGAGGAGCACCCATGAAGAAGGACATCCACCCCGAGTACGGACCGGTCGTGTTCCGCGACATCTCGGCCGACTTCGCGTTCCTGACGCGGTCGACGCTCGCGGGGACCAGCGCATCGGGTCCGGGCCGCCCGGACAAGACGATCGTGTGGACGGACGGCAACACCTACCCGGTCGTCGACGTCGACATCTCGAGCGCGAGCCACCCGTTCTACACGGGCACCGCGCGCGTCGTGGACACCGCAGGACGGGTCGAGAAGTTCCGTCAGCGCTACGGCAAGGGCGCCACGGGAGGCGCCGCGAAGAGCGACGGCCGCTGAGTCGTCGTCCGGCACGGCCGGCGCCCTCGGCAGGGCGTCGTCACCGTGGTCGGGAGAGCCGCTCACCCTGCGGGGTGGGCGGCTCTCGGCGTGCCGGGGGCTGCCGGGCGGTGCTGATCGAGGGTGCGGAGGGCCTCGTCGGACGCCGCGCTCGTGTGCGGATCTTGTGCGCAAGGGCCGTCGTGGAGGCGTCGGGGGCGTTCAGTGGGTCACATCTGGGGCAAAACAGGCAAGATTCCGCGCTCAGAGAAACGCGGTCGGCGCGGAAACGCGCGCAAACCCCCGTAGATTCCTTAGTGTTGTCCACGAAGTCCCGCCTCACGGCTGGCAAACTGAGACCTCAACGTCGCGCGGTGCCCACCGCGAGGCGTGAACCGATGAAGGGATCCGCATGTCGCTCAACAAGTCTGAGCTCGTCTCGGCCATCGCCGAGAAGTCCGGCCTCAAGAAGGCCGACGCTGAGAACGCCCTCAACGCGTTCCAGGAAGTCCTCGTCGAGTCGCTCGCCAACGGCGAGGCCGTCAAGGTCACCGGTCTGCTCTCGGTCGAGCGCGTCGAGCGTGCCGCTCGCACGGGCCGCAACCCCCGCACCGGCGAGGAGATCCAGATCCCCGCAGGCTTCGGTGTCAAGATCAGCGCAGGCAGCCTCCTGAAGAAGGCCGTCACCAAGTGATCCCCGCGGCGCGCTGAGGCGTGCCGCACCGCGGGGCCGCGCCCCGCACTATCCACACAGGCCCGGGTGCCCGACGACGTCGGGCACCCGGGCCTGTGTGGTGCCCTGGGTGCGCCGGGCCCGGCGTGGAGCGCTAGCGAGAACTGTTCTCATTCTCTAGGGTGGGCGGGTCCGGGTGAGCGCCCGACATCCGACCGAAGGGCACCATGAGCGTCCAGCACCCGACGAGGCGAGCACGGCGAGCACCGAGCGGTCCCGACCGCGGGGGGCACGCGCACGCCCACGCGCACGCCCACGGGCACGGCGACGGCCCGACACCTCCCGCGACCCGCCAGGTACGGATCGTGCTCGCGGCGATCCTCGTCCCGGCGCTCGTGCTGACGATCGTCGGGCTCGTGACGCTCTGGCCTCGCGGTGCAGATGTCCCGGACCAGATCCCGATGACCGCCCAGGGGGCCTTCGTCCTGTCCGGCGAGGTGATCGGGGAGGGGGAGGTCGAGTCCGGGCTGGTCCCGGTGCGCCTCGAGGACGGGACCGAGACCGAGGTCGTCGCGCCGCCCGAGTACATCTACCACGGCTTCGAGGTCGGCGACCGGTTGCGGCTCCTCCATCTCATGCAGGCTGCGGGGGACGAGGACACCCCCTACGTGTTCCTGGACTTCGAGCGCGGCATCCCGATCGCGCTGCTCGCGATCGCCTATGCGGTCCTCGTGCTCGCGGTCGCCAGGCTGCGGGGGCTCGCAGCGCTCGCGGGCCTCGCCGTGGCCCTCGTGGTCATCGCCCAGTTCACGCTGCCGGCGCTGCTCTCGGGCCAGAACTCCCTGTACGTGGCCCTCGTGACGTCGTCGGCCGTGATGTTCGTGGTGCTCTACGTGGCCCACGGGTTCACGGCCCGGACGTCGACCGCGATGGTCGGCACGCTCGTCGGGCTCGTGCTGACCGCGGTCCTGGCCTCGTGGGGCGCCCGGACCTCGCACATCACGGGGCTCACGTCCGAGGAGGCGCTCTGGCTCCCGTCGTACGCCCCGGCGATCGACCTCCAGGGGATCGCGATCTGCGGGATCGTCCTCGCCGGGATGGGTGTGCTCAACGACGTCACGATCACCCAGGCCTCGACCGTGTGGGAGCTGCGCGCGCTCGCCCCGGGCGCGTCGCGGCGCGAGCTCTTCACCCGGGCCATGCGGATCGGCCGCGACCACATCGCCTCGACCGTCTACACCATCGCGTTCGCGTACGTGGGGGCGGCCCTGCCGCTGCTCATGGCCGTCTGGCTGTCCGACCAGGCGCTCGGCGTGAGCCTGACCTCGGGGGAGATCGCCGAGGAGGTCGTCCGGACGCTCGTCGGGTCGATCGGGCTCGTGCTCGCGATCCCGCTCACGACCGCGATCGCGGCCGTGACGGTGCCGACGGGCACGCCGACCGCAGCGGACGTCTCAGGTCCTGCGGGCGGGACCGGCCGCACGAGCGACGACGGCCTGTCGTCCGAGCCCGCTGCGGCGCGGCCCCCGGCGGCAGGCACGGGCACGGTCGACCCGGACACCGACGACGACCTGGTGCGGAGCACCCCCTTCACCTGATCGACACCGACACCCCACGGGACGGGCCGATGCCTGACCTGGGAGTTCGCCATGATGTGCGCATGAGCGAACAGTGGGTCGAGGTCGCGACGAAGCGGCTGCGCGACCAGCACGCGTGCCCCGGGTGCGGGACCGTCCTCACGTCGACCCGCTGCGAGGCGTGCGGCCTCGTCCTGTCGGGGCCGTGGGCGGTCGAGGTGCTGCGTGCGTCGCGCGACGCGGCCGCCGCGCTCGACCGGCGAGCCGCCGGTCTGCGCGCCCTGCGGTCCGCGGACGAGCGGCTCCGCGCCCAGGGGGCCGTCACCGGTCCGGAGGGGTCGGCTCTCTCCGCGGCGGTCTCGCCGCGCCCCACCGGTACGACGGGCACGGCCTCCCCGCCGAGCAGCACGCCGGGCGGGACCGACCTCCCGGGAGCGGCCCGTCCCCAGCCCCCGGCCCGCCGCCAGCCCCCGGCCCGCCGCCAGCCCCCGGTGCCCGTGGCGGGCGCCGCGGGCCGACCGCTGTACACCGCCGCTCCCGCTGCCCCGGCCCGGTCGAGCGTCGGCCTGCAACCCATCCTCGCGAGCGCGGGGGCGGGGCTGCTCGCGGTCGCGACCATCGTGTTCGTCTTCTTCACGCTCGCGGACGACCTCGCGGTCCGTGCGCTCGTCACGGGAGTCGTCACGTTCCTCGCGCTCGGCGCGGCCGCGTTCCTGCGCCTGCGGGGCATGGGCGCCTCGGCCGAGTCGATCGGTGCGCTCGGCGTCGTCCTGCTGCTCGTCGACGTCGAGCTCTTCCTGAGCGCTGGGCTGCTCGGCGGTACCGACCCGGCGCTCGCGCGCGGGCTGCTGCTGCTCGTGGTCTCGGCGGGACTGCTGGTGGGCGGGCACCGGGTGCGCATGCGGACCTGGAGCGCGGCCGGGCTGGTCCTCGCGCCGGTGGTTCCCGTGGTCCTCGCGGGAGCCGTGGCCGGCGGTGCGACCGGGGACCTCGGGACGCAGTCCGGGGCGTTCGCCGTCGGCATGCTCGCGGCCTGCCTCGTGACGCTCCTCGAGCTGCCGGTCGCGCGCGTCTCGGGGGCCAGGCTCGGCTCCCGTCTCGTCGCCGAGACGACCGTGCTCCAGGTTGCGCGCTACCTCGTGTACCCGACCGCTCTCCTCGTCGGCCTCGCCGTCCCGCCGGTCTCGTGGCTCCCGGGGTGGAGCGGCGCGGCCCTGCTCATGGTCGGCGGTGCGGCGACGGCCGCGATCCTGGCCCGGTGCACGGGGCAGCGGCTCTGGTGGTGGGTCACGGGCGCGGTGGCGGTCCTCGCGGCGGTGCTCCTCGGCGTCGGGCACGCGACATGGTCGATCGGCCTGGCCCCGGTCGCCGGGCTCGTCGCCGGGGCTGCCCTGGTCGCGGCCGCGACGGCCGCGCGGGCCACCGCGCAGACGCGCGAGGCGCTCGTGACGGGAGCGCACGCGGTCTTCGTCGCGGCGTCCCTCCCGGCCGTCGGGTACCTGGCCTCACGGGTCCTGCTCGCGCTCACGTCGGCCCGTGCCGCAGGTCCGCAGTGGTCGTTCACCGACGCCCCGCTCGCGCACGGCGGGATGTTCGACGACGCGACGACGACGGCCGCGCTCGTCGGGGTCGGGGCCCTCGCCCTGGCCCTCCTCGGCGTGAGCGTCCTCCGCCTCGGGACGTGGCTCGGCTCGAGCGCCCGCGCAGGCCTGCCGTGGGTCGTGCTCTTCCTGCTCGCAGGGACCGCGCTGCACCCGGCGTGGGCCGCGGTCACGTCGTCCGGGCTGCTCGCCGCCCTGGCCCTGGCGCTCGTCGTGCTCGCCGACCGGTGGGCAGCGGCGCGCCGGGCCCCGTGGTCCGCCCCGGTGCTCACGGGCGTGTTCGCCCTGACGGGCATGGCGGCCGTCGTGTCCTGGTCGGCGCGCCCGACCGCGGTCCTGGGCGGCGCTGTCGTGCTGGGGCTCCTGCTGCTCGCGCGCCGGGTCGTGCCCGCGGGGGTCCGCCCGTACCTCGTGGGTCTCGGCTACGGGTACGCGCTCCTGGTCCTGGGCATGACCCTCGGCTGGGTGGGGCTCACCGGGGTCGAGGCGCTCGCGGTCGTGTCGGTCACGGCCTCGGTCGTGGCGATCGTCGTGACCCGCCTGCGGGTCGTCGACCGTCCCTCGTGGTGGGCGGTCCTGGTCACGACGTCGGTGCCGTTCCTCCTGGGCGTGGCCACGGTCCTCGAGGAGCGCAGCTACTGGTCGGCCGCTGCTGCCGCGACCATGCTCGCGCTCGAGGCCGTCCTGGTCCTGACGCGACGCCCCGAGATGACGCGCGCGGTGCGGGTCGCGGCGGCCGGGCTCCTGCTCCCGACGGCCTCGGTCGTGCTCGTGTGCCTGGGTGCGGAGCTCGTCCCGGGCAGCGGGTCGCCCGTCGTGCTCCCGCTCGTCGCGATCCTCACGGCCGCCGCGGCCGTGGCCGTCCCGCAGGCCGTCGCGTCCCTCGGTGCGCGCGGGCTCCCGGACGCGCACACCGGGGCGGTCGGCCGCGTGGTCGAGGTCAGCACGCTCGTCACGGCCGCGGTCGCGGTTCTGCTCTCCCTGGTGCGCGTCTCGGCAGGGCCCGAGACCGCGATGATCGTCCTCCTGGTCCTGGGGACCGGTGCCGCGGTCGTCGCGGGTCGGCCCGCCCGCCGCTGGGTCTGGTGGCTCGCGGCCGCGCTGTGGGTCGGGGCGCTGTGGTCGTTGCTGAGCCTGCTCGGGGTCGGCCTGGTCGAGGCGTACACCGCGCCGCCCGCGCTCGCGGCGGTCGTCATCGGGGGGATCCTCGCGCGTCGCGGGCCGGGCGGGCGACGCCTGGTCGCGGGGGGCCTGGCGCTGCTCGTGGTGCCGTCGCTCCTCGTCTCGATCCTCCTGCCCGACGCCGGCCCGTGGCGCAATCCTGCGCTCCTCGGCCTGGGGCTCGTGCTCGTCATCGGTGGTGAGGTCGCGCGCAGGCTCGCGGCCCGTGGCGCCCGCGTCAGCGCGTCGTGGGCGCTCGACGCCGCGACGTACCTGTCGCTCGCCGCGGTGCTCGCGTCGGTCGGCGGCCTGGCCGCCGCCCTGCGGTTCGTCGCGGCCTCGGGCGGCGGCGACCCGACGGCGACCTATCTCGGGGCGCTCGCGTGGTCCGCGGCGGGGGCTGGGCTCGCGGCGCTCGCGGGGCACCGTACGGTGTCGGCGGCGTCCACGGGGCCAGGGGCGACGGGCACCGGGCCCGACGACGTCGCTCACCTCGCGCTCGCCCCCTCGGCGCGGCGGTGGTGGGCCGCGCCTGCGATGGTGCTCGCCGTCGTCGGGCCCGTGGCCGCGGTCGGCGAGAGCTGGACCGCGATCGTCCTGACCTGGTCGCTCGAGGTCGCGCTCCTGGTGCTCGTCGTGCACACCGTGCGTCAGGCGCTGCACGCGACGGCGCCCGAGGAGCTGCGCTGGCCCCCGGCGTGGTTCGTGTGGGGGCTCGCGCTCGTCACCGCGATCGGCGCGTGGTCCCCGCGCGAGCTGCGTGTCGAGGTCTTCTCGCTGCCCCTGGGGGCGGGTCTGCTGGTTGCCGGGTACCTGGCGTTCGTGGCGTCGTCGGGCACCGTCCGCGGGGCGGGCGGCGAGCACCCGGGCGCGGGTCGTCCTGCGGGGTCGGCGACGGGCACGTCGGCCGGTGCTGGTGCTGGTGCTGGTGCTGGTGCGGGTGCTGGTGCTCGTGCTGGTGCGGGTCCCGGGTTCGGTGGTTCCCGGTCGGTGACGGGGCTCGTGCCGGTGGCCCGGCTCGCGGACTGGCCGGTCGGGTTCGTCGGTTCGTGGCGCACGCTCGCGGTCGGGATCGCCGCGACGCTGGGCCCCTCGGTCCTCGCGACGTACACCGACGCCCGGACCTGGCGGGCCGTGCTCGTGGTCGGGCTCGCGCTCGCCGCCGTGCTGGTCGGGACGCGCTTCCACCTCGCGGCCCCGTTCGTCCTGGGGGTCGTGGTGCTCCCGGTCGAGATCCTCGTGGTGTTCGTGAGCCAGCTCGGGACAGCCATCTCGGCCGGGCCGTGGATGCTCACCCTGACCGCTGCGGGCGGGCTGCTCCTGATCCTCGCGGTCTACTACGAGCGGCGCATGGCCGCGTTCGACGGCGCTGCGGCGTACCTGCGCGACCTGCGGTAGGGGCGGGGGTCGGGCCGCCAGCGGCGGGGGAGCGCTGCTTCCGGCGGGGCGCTTCCCGCTGAGCTACCCCCGCCGGGCAGACGCTTGTGTCGGGGGTGTTCGGCTGACCGGGAGCAGGTCCTGCTCAGCGAACGCTGTTCCCGACCAGCGGAACCTGCTCGGCAAGAACGACGGCCCCCTCGGCGTTGCCGTTCCGCAGCCCTGGTACTGCGCCCTTTCCGCAGCCCTGGTCCTTCGCGGTCGAGGGGCTTGTGTCGGGGGCGTTCGGCAGTCCGGGAGTGGCTCCTGCTCAGCGAACGCTGTTCCCGACCAGCGGAACCTGCTCGGCAAGGACTCCACCACCGACTGAGGCCCGGTCGGGCCGACCCTCGGCCGCCCCCCTCCCTGCTGACCGGGCGAGCATCCTGCTCGGCGAGCATCGTCGCAACCCGGCTGAGGCCGCCTCGCCTCGCTACAGCGTGACCACGACCACGCCCGCGCTCACGCGCGCCCGTCCGACTGCCGGTGAGCCGTCGAGCCCCGGACGCCCGTCCGCCGGTGAGTCCTCCTGTCCGACTGCCCGTGAGCCGGCAAGCCCGGACGCCCGGACGCCCGGACGCCCGGACGCCCCGGCTGCCGGTGCGCGGGACCCGGCCGTTCGTCGTCGGACCCGTGAACTCCCTGTCAGAGGGGCTTGCGCGCCCGCTCGATCAGCGGCCGCACGCGGTAGGGGATGAGCTCGCCCATCGACAGCGAGGTCTCGGTGCGCTCGACACCGTCGATCGCGAGGATCGCGGCGTCGATGCGGAACAGGTGGTCCGTGGTGCGGCACGCGACCAGGACCCGCAGGTCCGACGTGCCCGAGCGTCCGTGCGCCTGGAGCACCTCGGGAATCTCGGCGAGCGTCGCCACGATGCGGCTCAGCTCCTTCTGCTTGACCTCGACCTCGATGAACGCCGTCAGCGGGTGCCCCAGGAACTCCGGGCTGATGCGCCGGTCGAAGTCCAGGAAGGCCCCGGCCTCCTCGAGGTGGGCCATGCGCGCGTGCACCGTGTTCCGGGAGAGCCGCAGGCGCTCGGCCAGCGCCACGATGGTGCCGCGCGGGTCCTTCGCGAGCGCGACGAGGAGATCGAGGTCGACGGCATCGTAGCTGCGCACATTGTTCAGCCTATCCCTGTGACGCGCAGCACACTGACCAGCCTTCTCGTGATGACTGGAGCCATGTGCGGGGTGGGGTTACGTTCGCGGTATCCGGTGCTCGACGGGGAGGACCGGGGTGCTCGACGACGAGCACGGGAGCAGACGCGAGGTGACGCGATGACGCCCAGCACGGTGGACAGCCGCGCCGAGACCCGGACGACTCAGGACGTCGTCCAGGTGCTCGACGAGACCGGGGAACGCCACGGATCGGCGGAGCAGGACCGGTGGCTCGAAGGCCTCGACGCGGACCCCGCGCTCGCGCTGCGCCTCTACGAGGACATGGTCGTGGTGCGTCGGATCGACGCCGAGGCCACGGCCCTCCAACGGCAGGGCGAGCTCGCGCTGTGGCCCCCGCTGCTGGGCCAGGAGGCCGCGCAGATCGGGTCCGGCAGGGCGCTGCGCACCGACGACTTCGTGTTCTCGAGCTACCGCGAGCACGCCGTGGCGTACACGCGGGGCGTCGCGCTCGTCGACCTCGTGCGGGTGTGGCGCGGCGTGACGGCGTCGGGCTGGGACCCGTACGCGGTCAACATGGCCACGCCGCAGGTCATCATCGGTGCGCAGACCCTGCACGCGACGGGCTACGCCATGGGCGTCCAGAACGACGGCGCCGACTCCGTCGCGGTCGCCTACCTGGGCGACGGCGCCATGAGTCAAGGTGACGTCAACGAGGCGTTCGTCTTCGCCGCGACCTACGCAGCCCCCGTGGTCTTCCTGTGCCAGAACAACCAGTGGGCGATCTCGGAGCCCGTGACGCTCCAGTCGACCGTGCCGCTCGTCGACCGCGCCGCGGGGTTCGGCCTCCCGGGCGTGCGCGTCGACGGCAACGACGTCCTCGCGGTCCTCGCCGTGACGCGCGAAGCCCTCGACCGCGCCCGCACGGGCGGCGGCCCCACGTTCATCGAGGCCGTGACCTACCGCATGGGCCCGCACACCACGGCCGACGACCCCACGCGCTACCGCGACCCCGCCGAGCTCGAGACCTGGGCCGGCCGCGACCCGATCACGCGGTACCGCACCTACCTCACCGGGCTCGGCCTGCTCACCGAGGCCGAGGAGGCCCGCGTCCAGGGCATCGCCGACCAGGCCGCGGCCGAGCTGCGCGCCGGGTGCATCGCGCTCGAGGACCCGTCCGCGCTCACGATCTTCGACCACGTCTACGCCGAGCCGCACGCGGCGCTCGCGGCCGAGCGCGCCGCGTACGCGCAGTACCTGGAGGGGTTCGCCGACGGCGACGAGGCGCCCGGCGTGGGCGCCGCCGGCGAGGTCGCCGAGCCCGGCACCGACGCCCCCGCCGAGCCCGGCACCGACACCCCCCGAACCGGCTCCACCGACGCACCGACCGGAGGCGCCCGATGACCACCCTGACGCTCGCCAAGGCCCTCAACGCGGGGCTGCGCAGGTCGCTCGCGAACGACGACAAGGTCGTCGTCATGGGCGAGGACGTGGGCCGGCTCGGCGGCGTGTACCGCGTGACCGACGGGCTGCAGAAGGAGTTCGGGCCGCGCCGCGTGCTCGACACGCCCCTCGCCGAGTCCGGCATCCTGGGCACGGCCGTGGGCCTCGCGTACCGCGGCTACCGGCCCGTGTGCGAGATCCAGTTCGACGGGTTCGTGTACGTCGCGTTCGACCAGATCGTGTCTCAGCTCGCCAAGATGCACGCCCGCACGGGCGGCGCGGTGCGCCTGCCGATCACGATCCGCATCCCCGTGGGCGGGGGGCTCGGCGCGGCCGAGCACCACTCGGAGTCGCCCGAGGCGTACTTCGCGCACACCGCGGGCCTGCGCGTCGTGACCGTCTCCGACCCGCAGGACGCCTACACCGTTCTCCAGCAGGCCATCGCGTGCGACGACCCGGTCGTGTTCTTCGAGCCCAAGCGTCGATACCACCTCAAGGGCGAGGTCAACGAGGCGGCCGACCTCCGTTCGGCACCGCCCATGGACGCGGCGCGCGTCGTCGTGCCCGGCACCGACGTCACGCTCGTGACGTTCGGGTCGCTCGTGACGACCGCTCGCGACGCGGCCGTCGCGGCCGCCGACGAGGGCGTGTCGATCGAGGTCGTGGACCTGCGCTCGCTCTCGCCCATCGACCACGCGACCGTGGCGGCGTCGGTCCGCAAGACGGGCCGCCTGGTCGTCGCGCACGAGGCCCCGCACCAGGCGGGCCTGGGCGCCGAGATCGCCGCGGCGGCGACCGAGCGCTGCTTCGAGCATCTCGAGGCCGCGCCGTTCCGCGTCACGGGTCACGACGTCCCGTACCCGCCCGCCAAGCTCGAGCAGCACCAGGTCCCCGACCTCGACCGCCTGCTCGACGGCGTGGACCGCGTCCTGGGCCGAGGGGCGTACGACGAGTCCGACAGCCCGGCGTTCGAGGGGGCGGCACGGTGATGAGCACGCGCGAGTTCCGCCTGCCCGACCTCGGTGAGGGCCTCACCGAGTCCGACCTCGTGAGCTGGCACGTCGCCGCGGGCGACACGGTCGAGCTCAACCAGGTCATCGCGGAGGTCGAGACCGCCAAGGCGCTCGTCGACCTCCCGTCGCCCTACGCCGGGGTCGTCACGGCGCTGCACGCCGAGCCGGGACAGACGGTCAACGTCGGGGAACCGCTCGTGACGTTCGAGGTCCCCGACGACGGCGACGTGCCGGGAGGCACGCCCTCGTCAGGTGGGTCGGCGGGTCGGGGGTCCGACGGCGGGGCGTCCGCGAGGCGTGCGCGTGGCGGTGGCGTGACGGGCCAGGTGCCCGACGGCGGTGCGTCCGCGGGCAGTTCGGCCGACGGCGACGGGGAGCTCGCCGACGAGGCGCCTCAGCCGAACCTCGTCGGCTACGGGGCGCGGCCGGAGCGGTCGGGCCGCCCCGCGCGACGTGCCCGGCGCGCTCCCGCTCGGGGCGCGATCGAGATCGGGCAAACGGGGGCCGGGAGCACTGTCGGGACCCCCACCAGCCCGATCTCGACGAGCGGGCCGGAGCACGGGCCGCGTCCCGGTACTGGCACCGGGACTGGCGCAGGCGTCGGCACCGGCATCATCACGGGTGCGGGTGCGGGTGCAGCCCCGGACGGTGCCCCGCCCGTCCCGACCGAGCGACCGCGCTCCACCCCGCCCGTGCGCAGGCTCGCCAAGCTCCTCGGGGTCCATCTCGAACGGGTCGTCGGGACCGGCGCCCGCGGTCTCGTGACCCGCGAGGACGTCCTCGCGGCCGTGAGCTGTGCACAGACCGGGGCCGGCGACAGCCCGGGGGCCGGAACCGAGCAGAGGGTGGACCGGCGGTCGCAGGCGACCGACCGCGCGACGACGGGTCAGGACGCCACCGGGGTCGACGGCCACGACGACGAGTCGGACCTCCGCACGACGGGGCGCTTCGCGCCGACCTCGTTGCGCGACATCCTCGGTCAGTCCGGGCTGGCCCGCGCGGCAGCCCGCCGCGTCGGCAGCTTCCCCCCGCCCGACGCGGACCGCACGCCTGCCGCGCCCGACCACGGGACGGGGGCGACGTCGTCGGGCCGGGACGCGCGACGCGAGAGCGAGACCCGCACCCCCGTGCGCGGCGTGCGCAAGCACACCGCCGCAGCGATGGTCGCGAGCGCCTTCACCGCTCCCCAGGCGACCGTGTTCCTCACGGTCGACGTCACGCCCAGCACCGAGCTCCTCGACCGCCTCCGGATCCACCCCCTCGCCCGCGGGACGCGCATCACGGTCCTGGCGCTCGTGGCACGGGCGCTGTGCGTGGTGCTGCCCCGGCACCCGTCGCTCGCGAGCCGGTGGGAGGACCTGCCGGACGGGAGCGCCGAGATCGTCCACAGCCCGCGCGTGCACCTGGGGATAGCGGTCGCGACCGAGCGAGGGCTCGTCGTGCCGCACGTGCCCGACGCGCACACGCTCGGGCTCACGGGCCTCGCCGAGGCGCTCGCGGAGCTCACCGCGACGGCCCGCAGCGGACGCACCGCGCCCGAGCGGCTGACGGGCGGGACCCTCACGATCACCAACGTCGGGGTGTTCGGCGTCGACGCCGGGACACCGATCCTGGTCCCGGGGGAGGCCGCGATCCTGGGCGTCGGGGCCGTGCGCCGCCGCCCGTGGGAGCACGAGGGGCAGGTCTCGCTGCGCGACGTCGTGACGCTGAGCCTGTCGTTCGACCACCGCGTGGTCGACGGCGAGCAGGGCGCCCGCTTCCTCGCCGAGCTCGGCGCGCTGCTCGCCGACCCGGCGCTCGCGCTGCTGCTAGCGGGCGACCCGGGCACCCCGGCCGACCCGGCCGCGCCCAGGACGGGGGCGGCCTCGTGACCGCGACCCTGCCGACCACGCGCCCGCCGGGCGTGGGCGACGTCCTGGGGACCTCGGTCGACCCGGCCTCCGCGAGCGCCCGGGCCAACGACGCGGACCAGCGTGCCCTCGTCGCCGGGCTGCGCGAGCGCACGGCCCGTGCCGCGCTCGGCGGCCCCGAGCAGTCCCGTGCCCGGCACGTCGCGCGGGGCAAGCTGCTGCCGCGCGAGCGTGTCGAGCACCTGCTCGACGAGGGCAGCCCGTTCCTGGAGATCGCGCCGCTCGCGGCCGAAGGGCTGTTCGGCGGCGAGTGGCCCGGCGCGGGCGTGATCGCGGGGATCGGCCTGGTCGAGGGCCGCCAGGTGCTGGTCGTGTGCAACGACGCGACCGTCAAGGGGGGCACCTATCACCCGCTCACGGTCAAGAAGCACCTGCGGGCCCAGGAGATCGCGCTCGAGAACCGGCTGCCCTGCATCTACCTGGTCGACTCGGGCGGCGCGTTCCTGCCGCTCCAGGCCGAGGTCTTCCCCGACCGCGACCACTTCGGCCGGATCTTCTACCACCAGGCCCGGCTCTCGGCCGCGGGCATCCCCCAGATCGCGGCGGTCCTGGGCTCGTGCACCGCGGGCGGCGCGTACGTGCCCGCGATGAGCGACGAGACGGTGATCGTCCGCAACCAGGGCACGATCTTCCTGGGTGGCCCGCCGCTCGTGAAGGCCGCGATCGGCGAGGTCGTCACGGCCGAGGAGCTGGGCGGCGGCGAGATGCACGCGCGGCGCTCGGGGGTCACGGACCACCTCGCGGAGGACGACGAGCACGCGCTCGCGATCGTGCGCCGCATCGTCTCGACGCTCCCGCCCGACCCCGCGCCCGCGTGGGCCGTGCAGGAGAGCGCGCCGCCCGCCGTCGGGCAGGACGAGCCCGGCGGGCCGGGCGAGAGCCTGTACGGCGCGGTCCCGGTCGACGTCCAGGCGTCCTACGACGCGCGCGAGATCGTCGCGCGGCTCGTCGACGGCAGCGTCTTCCACGAGTTCAAGCGCGAGTACGGCGACACCCTGGTCACGGGGTTCGCGCACCTGCACGGGCACCCCGTGGGGATCGTCGCGAACAACGGCGTCCTGTTCAGCCCGTCGGCGCTCAAGGGCGCGCACTTCGTCGAGCTGTGCGACCAGCGCGGCATCCCGCTCGTGTTCCTGCAGAACATCTCGGGGTTCATGGTCGGCACCGACGCCGAGGCCGGGGGCATCGCCAAGGACGGCGCCAAGATGGTCACGGCCGTCGCGACGACGCGCGTGCCCAAGCTGACCGTCGTGGTCGGCGGGTCGTTCGGGGCGGGCAACTACTCGATGTGCGGGCGCGCCTATTCGCCGCGCTTCCTGTGGTCGTGGCCCGCGAGCCGCATCTCGGTCATGGGCGGCCCGCAGGCCGCGTCGGTGCTCGCGACGGTCAAGGCCGACCAGCTCGCGGCGCGCGGCGAGCAGTGGGCGCCCGACGACGAGGCCGCCTTCCGCGAGGACATCCGCTCGCGCTACGAGGAGCAGGGCGACCCGTACTACGCGACGGCCCGGCTCTGGGACGACGGCGTCATCGACCCCGCCGACACGCGCCGCGTGCTCGGGCTCGCGCTCGACGTGTGCGCCCGCACGCCGCTGGCCCCGACCGAGGGCCCGCGGTTCGGGCTCTTCAGGATGTGAGGGCCATGCTCCCGCAGCGCACCACCGACACGTCCGCGACGCGGCCCTTCGGCACGGTCCTCGTCGCGAATCGTGGCGAGATCGCGTGCCGCATCATCGCCACGCTGCGGCACCTCGGCATCCGCTCGGTCGCGGTCCACAGCGACGCCGACGCCGGCGCGCGCCACGTGTCCCTCGCCGACGTCGCGGTGCGGATCGGCCCGGCCCCCGCGACCGAGTCGTACCTGAGCGTGCCCGCGATCATCGACGCGGCCCGCGCGACGGGCGCCGACGCGATCCACCCCGGCTACGGCTTCCTGTCGGAGAACCCCGAGCTCGCACGGGCCTGCGCGGAGGCGGGCATCGTGTTCGTCGGGCCGGGCGTCGCGGCGCTCGAGGCCATGGCCGACAAGATCACGGCCAAGGAGATCGTCGCTGCGCGCGGGGTCCCGGTCGTACCGGGCAGCACGGGCCGTGACCCCGCGACCGGCGCGGCGCTCGACGACGAGGCCCTCGTCCTGGCCGCACGCGACGTCGGCTTCCCGCTCCTGGTCAAGCCCTCCGCGGGTGGCGGTGGCAAGGGCATGCAGGTCGTGACCTCGGCCGAGGACCTCCCGGCCGCGCTCGCGAGCGCCCGGCGCGTCGCGACCCGGTCGTTCGGCGACGGCACGCTGCTCGTCGAGCGCCTGGTCGCCCGGCCGCGCCACATCGAGGTGCAGGTCCTCGCGGACTCGCGCGGCGCCGTCGTGCACCTGGGGGAGCGCGAGTGCTCGCTCCAGCGCCGTCACCAGAAGGTGGTCGAGGAGGCACCGTCGCCGCTGCTCGACGCCGCGGCACGTGATCGGATCGGGGAGGCCGCGTGCGAGGTCGCGCGCAGCGTCGGCTACGAGGGCGCGGGGACGGTCGAGTTCCTCGTGCCCGCCGACGACCCGGCCACGTTCTTCTTCATCGAGATGAACACGCGCCTGCAGGTCGAGCACCCCGTGACCGAGATGGTCACGGGCCTGGACCTCGTCGAGGCCCAGCTCCGCGTCGCGGCGGGGGAGCCGCTGGGGTTCGCACAGGACGACGTGGTCCTGCGCGGCCACGCGATCGAGGCGCGGGTCTACGCCGAGTCCCCGGCCCGCGGGTTCCTGCCCGCGACGGGAGACGTCCTCGCGCTCGCCGAGCCGGGGGGCGAGGGGTGGCGTCTCGACAGCAGCCTCACCGCGGGGCTGCACGTCGGGGGAGAGTACGACCCGCTGCTCGCGAAGGCCATCGCGCACGGCGCCGACCGTGCCCAGGCGCTCGACCGGCTCGACCGGCTGCTCGCCGCGACGCTCGTCCTGGGTGTCGACACCAACATCGGCTTCCTGCGGGCGCTCCTCGGGGACCCGGAGGTCCGGTCCGGCGACCTCGACACCGGGCTGATCGAGCGGTTCGTGGCGGGCGGGGGAGCGCCCTCGGGGACGGCGACCGAGGACGACCTCGTGGCGGTCGCGCTGTTCGCGCTCGCGGTGGGGGCCTCCCGCCAGGGTGCGCCGGGCTCGCAGGGCGCAGCGTCGCACGCGGCCGGCCCGTGGGGAGCCGACGACGGCTGGCGCCTCAACGCCGCGCCGCACCCGCGCACGGTCACGCTGGTCGACACGGCGCCCGGCCCCACGACTCCCGGCGCGACGACCTCGACGCGCGCGCCCCGGGAGGCGACCGTGACGGGAGAGGTGGGCGACGCCGTCGTGCACCTCGACGGGGGCCCACGGCCGGGGCCGGCCCGGCGAGCCGCGCTGACCCCCGTCGCCGGCAGCGCGCACGCGTGGCGGTACGTCGTGGACGGGGTGGGCGAGACCGTGCACCTCGCGACCGACCCCGCCGACGCGAGCGTGTGGCTCGCGCGCCAGGGCCGAGTGGTCCAGGTCGCGGTCCCGACGCGCGCCGAGCTCCTCGCCCTCCGCGCCGTCGCCCGCCCCGGCGGCCCCGAGGGCCCCACCAGTCCCGACGTCCGCGCGGGCATGCCCGGCACTGTCGTGACGGTCGCCGTCGCGGACGGCGAGACCGTCGCCGCGGGCACGGTCCTCGTCACGGTCGAGGCCATGAAGATGGAGCACCCGCTGACCGCCCCGCACGCGGGCGTCGTGCGGCTCACGGTCCGCCCGGGAGACCTGGTGCGCCGCGACGAGGTGGTCGCGCGCGTCGACCAGGTGCCCGACGACGGCGCCGCCCGGGCGGACGGGTCCGCCCCCGCGGTGGTCGCGGCAGGCGAGCCCGCGGGTCCGGGCGAGCCCGCCACCCCCGCCCGCCCGACCCCGACCACGCACACCCAGGCCGGTACCCCGGCCGTCGCCGTCCCCTCCCACACCCCAGGAGCGCCATGAACACCGAGCTCACCGACGAGCAGCGCAAGCTCAGCGACACCGTGCGCGAGTTCGCGGACACCGTCGTCGCGCCCGCCGCGTACACGTACGACACCGAGCGCCGCCTACCGCTCGACATCATCCGCGAGATGGGCGACCTGGGGCTGTTCGGTCTGCCCTTCGCGGTCGAGCACGGGGGCCAGGGCAAGGACTACCTGTCGCTGTGCCTCGCGGTCGAGGCGCTCGCGCGCGTCGACCAGAGCATCGCGGTCACGCTCGAGGCCGGCGTCGGGCTCGGGATCATGCCGATCGCCCGGCACGGGACCGCGGCGCAGCGAGAGCGGTGGCTGCCGGACCTGGTCACGGGCCGGGCGCTCGCGGCGTTCGGGCTGACCGAGGCAGAGGCGGGATCGGACGCGGGGGCCACGCGCACGACGGCCCGGATCGAGACCGGGCCCGACGGCGGCGCCGGGGTGTGGGTCATCGACGGCAGCAAGCAGTTCATCACCAACTCCGGGACGCCCATCACGAGCGTCGTCACGGTCACCGCGGTCACGGGCGAGGAGACCCGGGCCGACGGGACCGTGAAGAAGGAGCTGTCGTGCATCCTCGTGCCCTCGGGGACGAAGGGGTTCACGGTCGGGCCGGCGTACGACAAGGTCGGGTGGCACACGTCCGACACCCACCCGCTGACGTTCGAGGACGTCCGGGTCCCCGAGGCGAACCTCCTGGGCGAGCAGGGGCGCGGGTACGCGAACTTCCTGCACGCGCTCGACGAGGGGCGCATCGCGTTCGCCGCGCTCGCGACGGGGGCGGCGCAGGGGTGCTTGGAGGAGGCGCTGCGGTACGCGCGGACGCGCAACGTGTTCGGCCGCGACATCGGCTCGAACCAGCACATCGCGTTCACGCTCTCGCGCATGGCGGCCCGCGTCCACCAGGCGCGGCTCTGCTACTACGACGCGGCGTCGCGGCTCGCGAACGACGTGCCGTTCAAGGTCGAGGCGTCGATCGCGAAGCTCGTGGGCAGCGAGGCCGCCATGGCCAACGCGCGCGACGCCGCGCAGATCTTCGGCGGCTACGGGTTCCTCAACGAGAACCCCGTGGCCCGCCACTACCGGGACTCCAAGGTGCTCGAGATCGGGGAGGGGACGTCCGAGGTGCAGCTCATGATCATCGCGCGAGGGCTGGGGCTCTCGGCGTGAGGACGTGGCCGGGGTGACGGTGAGGGCTTAACCCCGGGTTAACCCCGTCGACCGTCGACCGTCGACGGGCCCGGGCCGAGAACGAGGTTCCGCGCAGTCGAGGACGAGGTCGAGGTCGATATGCCGGCCAGAACGACCGCGACCTCGTTCTCGGCACCCGGGACGCACATCAGACCAGCAGGAAGGAGCGCAGGATGCGGGAGATCGAGCAGCGCGGGCTCTACTACGACGAGCTCGAGACCGAGGTCCGCTACGTCCACCGCCCGGGGCGCACGCTGACCGAGGCCGACAACGTCCTGTTCACGACGCTGACCATGAACACGCAGTCGCTCCACCTCGACGCAGCGTGGGCCGCGACCCAGCCGTTCGGGCAGCGCCTCGTGAACTCGATGCTCACGCTCTCGACGCTCGTCGGGGCCTCGGTCGCGCAGCTCACGCAGGGCACGATCGTCGCCAACCTCGGGTTCGCCGAGGTCGCGTTCCCGCACCCGATGTTCCACGGCGACACCCTGTACTCCTCGACCGTGGTCCTGGAGAAGCGGCCGTCCGTGTCGCGGCCCGGGCAGGGCGTCGTGACGTTCGAGCACCGCGGCCACAACCAGGACGGCGTGCTCGTCGCGCGGGCCGTGCGGTCGGCGCTCGTGTGGACGCGCGTCGCGCACGAGGCGGCCACCACCACCGGGGGCGAGCCGGGCCCGGTGGCGGGCGACGCCGTCGGGCAGGGGGACGGTCCCTCGTGACGACCTTCGACCTGGGGCCCGCGCTCCTCTTCTGCCCCGCCGACCGGCCCGACCGGTACCGCAAGGCCCTCGACCGCGCCGACGCCGTGATCCTCGACCTCGAGGACGCGGTCGCACCCGACCGCAAGGCCGCTGCCCGCGAGGCGCTGCTCGCCGAGCCCCTCGACCCGTCGCGGACGATCGTGCGGGTCAACGCGGTCGGGACCCGGGAGCACCTCGCGGACCTGGCCGCGCTCGCCCGCACCGCCTACCGGACCGTCATGGTGCCCAAGGCCGACGAGCGGCTGCCGCTCGACCTCGGCGGGCTGCGCGTGGTCGCGCTGTGCGAGACGGCCGCGGGCGTGCTGGCCGCGCCCGAGCTGGCCCGGCGCCCGGGGGTCGTCGCGCTCATGTGGGGCGCCGACGACCTGGTCGCCTCGCTCGGCGGGACGTCGAGCAGGTTCGCCGACGGGAGCTACCGGGACGTCGCACGGGCCGCGCGCTCCGGGGTGCTGCTCGCCGCGGGGGCCGCGGGCGTCGCCGCGGTCGACGCGGTGCACCTCGCGATCGACGACCTCGACGGGCTGCGCGACGAGGCCCTCGACGCCGCGGCCGTCGGGTTCGCCGCGACCGCGTGCATCCACCCGTCGCACGTCCCCGTGATCCGGGCGGCCTACGCGCCGCCCCCCGGCGACGTGTCCGCGGCCCGCTCGCTGCTGGCCGCCGCACGCGGGCACGACGGCGTGTTCGTGCACGACGGCGTGATGATCGACGGCCCCTCGCTCCGGCACGCCGAGGCCGTGCTGCGGCGGGCCGACGCGGCCCGGCGCACGGACCCGGACCCTCTCCGCACAGGAAGCAGGCCGACATGACGACCGACGGAACGCGGCCGCCGAGCGACGACGCTCGGCCTCGACGAGACGCGAGGAGCGACCCGCAGGGTGCCAAGGGCTACCCCGACGCGGCCACCGCGCTCGACGACCTGCTGCACGACGGGATGACGATCGCCGTCGGCGGGTTCGGGCTGTGCGGCATCCCGGCCGACCTCATCGAGGCCGTGCGCGACTCGGGGGTGCGGGGCCTGACGGTGGTGTCCAACAACATGGGCGTCGACGGCAAGGGGCTCGGGCTGCTGCTCGAGAGCGACCAGGTCGACAAGGTCCTCTCGTCCTACGTGGGGGAGAACAAGCTGTTCGCGCAGCGGTACCTCGACGGCGACCTCGAGGTCGAGTTCGTCCCGCAGGGCACGCTCGCCGAGCGGCTGCGCGCGGGTGGTGCGGGCATCCCCGCGTTCTACACCGCGACGGGCGTGGGGACACCCGTCGCGGAGGGCAAGCCCGTCGAGGAGTTCGACGGGCGTCGCTACGTCCTCGAGCGCGGCATCGTCGCCGACCTCGCGCTGGTGCACGCCCACCGGGCGGACGCCTACGGCAACCTCACCTACCGGTTCACGGCACGGAACTTCAACCCGCTCGTCGCGACGGCCGGCCGCGTCACGGTCGTCGAGGCCGAGATCCTGACCGACGAGCCCCTCGACCCCGACGTCGTGGTCACGCCCGGGATCTTCGTCGACCGGCTCGTGCCCGCGCGGCCGCGGGTCAAGGACATCGAGCAGCGCACGGTGCGGGCTCGCGGCGCTGCGGACGGGGTTGCCGCGCCCGCGGCGGGCGGGGACGGCGCCGGATCGAGCAGGAGTGCCGAGGCCGCCGGCCCGGTGCCCGCCGCAGGACGGGAGGCCTGAGATGCCCTGGGACCGGGACGAGATGGCCGCGATCGCTGCGGCCGAGCTGCACGACGGCGACTACGTGAACCTCGGGATCGGCATCCCCACGCTCGTCGCGAACCACCTGCCGCCCGGTGTCTCGATCACGCTGCAGAGCGAGAACGGGATGCTGGGGATCGGGCCGTTCCCTCTCGACGGCGAGGAGGACGCCGACCTGATCAACGCGGGCAAGCAGACCGTCACGGCACTGCCGGGCGCGAGCTACTTCGACTCCGCGACGTCGTTCGCCATGATCCGGGGCGGGCACGTCGACATCGCGATCCTCGGCGCGCTCGAGGTCTCCGAGACGGGCGACCTCGCCAACTGGACCGTGCCCGGGAAGCTCGTCAAGGGCATGGGCGGGGCCATGGACCTCGTCGCGGGCACGCCGCGCATCGTCGTCCTCATGGACCACGTGGCGCGCGACGGGTCGCCCAAGGTCCGGCACGCGTGCGGGCTGCCGCTCACGGGCCAGGGCGTCGTGGACCGGATCATCACGGACCGCGCGGTCTTCGACGTCGTCGACCTCGGCCCCGGTGCTGCCGGGGCGGACGCGACCGGCCTGCGCCGCGGCCTCGTCCTCCGTGCCGTCGCGCCCGGCGTGACCCTCGACGAGGTGCGCGACGCGACCGAGGCGAGCTACGTCGTCGGGCTGGCGGTGCCGGACGCCCCCGCCGGAGCGACCTCCCGCACCCGGACCCGCCCAGGACACCAGGAGGAACCATGACCGTCATCGTGGGGTACGCACGCACCCCCTTCGTGCGTTTCAACGGCGCCTTCGCGACCGTGCCCGCCGCGACGCTCGGGGCGCACGCGCTGGGCGCGGCGCTCGCGGACGCAGGTATGGCGCCCGACGACGTCGAGCTCGTCCTCGCCGGACAGGTGCTCCAGGGCGGGGCCGGTCAGAACCCCGCGCGGCAGGCCGCCGTCGGCGCGGGCGTGCCCTACTCGGTGCCCGCGATGACGCTCAACGCGGTGTGCTTGTCCGGCATGGAGGCCGTGGTGCAGGCGCACCGGCTCATCACCGCGGGCGAGGCCCAGGTCGTCGTGGCCGTGGGGCAGGAGTCCATGAGCCTCGCGCCGCACGCGTGGGTCGGGTCGCGCGCGGGCCAGAAGTACGGCGACGTGACCCTCGTCGACACGCTCGCCCACGACGGGCTGCGCGACGCGTTCGAGCGCGACTCGATGGGGCTCAGCACGGAACGGCACGGCGAGGGGCTCGCGATCAGCCGGGAGGAGCAGGACGGGTTCGCGGCGTCGTCGCACGCGCGGGCCGCCGCGGCGGCGGACTTCCTGCGGGGCGAGATCGCGCCGTTCCAGACCCCTGGGCGATCCGGGAGGCTCGTCGAGGCCGACGACGGTGTGCGCGCCGACACCACGGTCGAGGTCCTGGCGCGGCTGCGCCCGGCCTTCCGCGAGGACGGCACCATCACGGCCGGGAACGCGTCGCAGATCTCCGACGGTGCTGCGGCGCTCGTGCTCGTGAGCGACGAGGAGGCGGAGCGCCGCGGGCTGACGGGCGCCCGCATCTTGGGGCACGCCCTGGTCGCCGGACCGGACGTCTCGCTGCACGCGCAGCCCGCGAACGCGATCGTCGCGGCCTGCGCCCGGGCCGGGCTCGAGGTCGGCGAGCTGTCCGCGGTCGAGATCAACGAGGCGTTCGCGGTCGTGGCCCTCGCGTCGGTGGACCTGCTGGGGATCGATCCCGCGATCGTCGACGCCAACGGTGGGGCCATCGCGCTCGGGCACCCCATCGGGGCGTCGGGCGCGCGCATCGTCGGTCACCTCGCGCGACGGCTCGCGGCGCTGGGCGGCGACGCCGTGGGGGCGGCCGCGCTGTGCGGCGGCGGGGGGCAGGGGTCCGCGGTGGTGCTGCAGGGGTAGGGCGTCGGGTGGCCGGGAGGCCGCGCTACAGGTCGCCCTTGCGCTGCAGGAAGCGCATCGCGGCCCAGCCGATCGGGATGCGGGCCCAGTAGGTCGCGACGCGGAACAGGATCGTCGCGGACGTCGCGATCGCTGGCGGGATGCCGGCAGCGGTCAGCCCCGCGGTCAGGGCGATCTCGATCGTGCCCAGGCCGCCGGGGGTCGGGACCGCGGCGCCGGCCGCGTTGCCGACCAGGTAGATCACGGCCACGTCGACGAGCGCGAGCTCCTGGCCGAACGCCGCGAGGGCCGCGTCGAACGCGAGCACGTAGCCGAGCGTCATGATGATGTTCCCGCCGAAGCCGAGGGCCAGACGCCCCGGCTGGCTCAGCATCTCGGACAGTCGCGGCCAGACCTGCTGGACGGTGGGCCGGATCTTCGCGAGCACCCACCGCCGGACGGCCGGGACGAGCAGCGTCGCGATCACGGCGAGCGCGACGCCCGTGATCGCGAGCAGCACGGTGGTCGAGGGCAGCTTGATGAGGCCGCCGGAACGAGCGGTCATCGACAGGACGACCAGCAGCAGGATCGTGATGACGAACTGCGACACCTGGACCAGTGCCACGGTCGCGACGGCCATGGGGGTCGAGACGTTCCGCTTGGTGAGCATGCGCAGGTTGAGCGCAGCAGGACCGATCCCGGCCGGGGCCGCGAGAGCCACGAACGACCCGGCCATCTGTGTCAGCGTCGCCCGGATCATGGGCAGCTTGACGGGCGAGAACGCCACGAACGTCAGGGCCGCCCCGAACCAGGTGAGGATGCCCAGCGCGAACGAGATGACGGCCCACCAGGGGTTGGCCTGGGAGACGGCCTCGGTGATCTGCTGGAAGTTCATGGTCGTGACGACCACGGTCACCGCGACGATCGTCAGGGTCAGCGTGATGATCGTCCTGGCCCCGAAGCGGGTGATGCGCTGGGGCTCGACGTCGGTCTCCGGCAGGCGCTCGACGAGCGCAGCCCGCAGGTCCTTGAACAGCTCCTTGTTGGCGCGCATCTCCTCACGCGTGCTCACGGGCAGCGCGATCGACTGGAGGAGCGGCCCGATCGCCGCGATGTCCTCGTTGGGCAGCACGCTCACGGCCGAGGCCACGGCGCGCTGTGCGCCCACGCGGAGCGCGAGGAGCGCGACCATCTGCGTGAGGTCCATGCGGCGCGACAGCTCGGACGACGCGATGTCTCCCTGCTCCCAGCCGGTGAGCCAGACCTTGACCTCGGAGTCGTCGGGGCCGGCCTCGGCGCCCTCGGGGCGGAGGTCGACGGTCGCCGACGCGGGGTCCGTGCCCGTCCCTGCGGGGTGCGTCGAGGCGCCGCCCGGCTCGCCCCGGCTGACGAGCATGACGTCGGAGGTCAGTGCGCGGTGCGAGAGCCCCGCGTCGTGCGCGAGCTGGATCTGGTGCCAGGCCTCGGTGAGGACGGCGTCGGTGACCTCGTCGTCGGGCAGGTCGCGCAGCGAGACCGCGCCGACCGCGTGCTCCTGGACCAGGATCATCGAGTCGTCGGCCTCGGCGACGCCCAGCAGGCGGGGCGTCCGGACGCCTGCGGCGCGGGCCGCGTAGGCGAGCAGCGCGGTGCGCTCGGCCACGGCCTTGAGCGAGATCGCGGCGCGTCCTTCGATGCCGCGCAGGCGCAGCGAGCGCCAGAACCGCGTGATGAAGCCGACGACCTGGCGGTCGCCGTCGAGCACCACGACGTCGCGGCGCACGCCGTCCTCGGTGAACATCGCGTAGACGCGGTTGTCCCCGGAGCGGGTCAGGGCGATGGCCGCGGGGTCCGACGGGGCCTCGGCGGGCTCGCTGACCCCCTCGCCGAGGGCGCCGGACAGGTGGTCGGCGGTGATGCGCGCGTCCGCGGTGAGCGCCGACTCCTCGTCCGAGCCGGCGATGCGCACGACGCCGACGTGCACCTCGCCCGTGATCTCGCCTTCGGCGTTGACCTCGGTGATGGGGTCCTCGGCAGCCTCGGCGAGCTCCGCGGGCTGGGACACGTCGCGCACGCGCACGAGCGCGGTGGGCGAGTAGCCCGCCCGCCGCACGCCGTCGACCAGGTGCGGGCCGTAGGCGCGCTCGCTGCGCACCCCGGAGACCCAGCGGACGGCGTTGCCGGCGATCCGGCCGAGCAGGAGCGTGATGATCGCGCCGGGCAGCGAGACCTGGGCCGTGATGAGGACGACGCCGAGCGCGATGAACAGGAGGTTCCAGGACCAGGCGACCGTCCGGCGTCGGGTGCGAGGGCCGGCCGCGGTCAGCAGGCCGCTGATCGCCGCGACGTAGCCGGGGATGCTGAGCTGCCACTCGCCCCGGATGCGGACCGACAGCCCCTGGATCAGGTCGTCGGACCCGAAGGTCACGACCGAGTACGTCATGGCGATGCCCAGCAGCATGCCGAGCGCGGCCGCGGCGATCGACTCGACGACCTGACGGCCGAGCTTGCGGATGCCGAGCTCGATGAGGACCGCGGTGGGGATCGCGAGGGTCACGAGCCCCTCGAGGACCGCGACCGGGATGAAGAGGATCCGGGCGAGGAGGTCGGAGAACCCCTGGACGTCCTCTGCCACGCCCGCCGTGGTGCCGTGCGCGTACACGGACATGAACATGACGAGCGCGACCCCCAGCGCGCACAGCACGATCCCGACGAGGTCGCTCGGGTGGCGCACGCGCGCCTCGGGGGTGTCGACGATCTGGACCGTGGGGTCCGTCCCGTCCCCGACCGCGCGCGGGGTCGCCAGGAACGCGCGGAACGAGCGCGGGTCCGGGGTCGCGGGCTCGGTCGTCTCGAACGACCCGACCTCGTGGACGTGGGGGCGTGGCTCCGCCGTCGCCGGAGGACCGGCCGGGTCGTGAGCACGCGCAGACATGCTTGCGAGTCTAGGGCGGGAGGTCCCGAGAGGCGCGGTATTACGCCACTTTCTCCCGGGTGATTTGCCCGCTTGCTCCCGTTGTCCGGCCCGCTTCGCCGGGCGAGTGTGACCAACCTCCAGCAGGATGAACGCAGGTAGCGCTCCCATCCCGGCAGGCGCGCCGAGGGCGCTCGCCCCGGCGCGGGGTGGGGTGGGCGGCGCACGAGGAACGGTGGTGGCTCATGGTCCGCAGCAGGCGCACGGGGCAGGACGCGGTGGAGATCCCCGAGCCGCTCAACGCGTTCAAGAACGTCTGGTGGCTCCCCGTGGTGCGCGGGCTGCTCCTGGTCGTCCTCGGCCTGCTGCTCATGATCCAGCCGCTCGAGGCGCTCGAGACGCTGCGCTGGGTGTTCGGGATCTTCCTCGTGGCGGACGCGGTCCTCGTCGCTGTCCAGGGCCTGGCGCACCGCAAGCAGGTCGGGTGGACGTGGTGGCTCGCGCAGGCGGCCGTCAACCTGCTGTTCGGCGCCGCGGTCATGTTCTGGCCGGACCTCAGCGTGACCGCGCTGTACTACGTCCTGGTCGTGTGGGTCCTGGTGCTGGGGATCACGGCGATCGTCGGCGCGGCCGGGCTCGTGCGCAACCGGGACCTGGGGTGGCCGTGGCTGCTGACGTTCGGCATCGTCTCGACGCTGTTCGGCCTGCTGCTCGTGACGCGCCCCGTCGACGCGGACGACGTCCTGAGCCTGACGGTCGTCGTGTTCGGGCTGTACGCGTTCGTCGCAGGGTCGATCCACGTGGTCTCGGGCTTCGGGGTCCGGTCGGTCGCGCGCGAGCTCGCGGACCTGCGCGCGCAGGCGGTCGCGGCGGGTGTGGTCGTCACGGGAGGGTCGGTGCTGGGCGCGGGGGCCACGGCCCCGGTGGTCGCGGAGGCCGCGGCGGCGCCCGCTGCGGGGAGCGCACCGGCATCCGGCCCGACGGCGGAGCTCACCGCGGGTGGTGAGGCGACCGGGGACGTGGCCGGGTCGGGCGGCGAGCTGTCGTCGGGACCGTCGGCCGAGCCCGCCGTCGAGGGGGCCGGCGCCGGGAGCGCGTCCGACGTCCCGGCGGAGGACCACGGGCCGACCCCCGCTCCCGACGAGGCGACGGGGTCGCCCGAGCCCGGCTCCGGCGTCGGGCAGGGGACGTCCTGGCGGTGAGCGCGCCCCGCGAGTGACAGCGCTGGCAGCCTGGAGCGGGCGTGCCCGCGCAGCGGCCGCCGCCGCCACGAAAAGGCCGTGACGCACCGGAACGTACTCCCCGGTAACTTCACGGCTGTGATCCGTCTCACCATGTGGCGCCGGGGGTTACGACCCGGTAACAAGATGCCCGGAACCGCCGTGCAGAGCCGTTCCGGGGTGCTTGACCGAAACAACAGTGTGTTAGACATCACGGACCTTGGTCGCAGAACCAGGCCGTGGGAGCGCCACCGCGCACCCACCTCATGACCGGTGAAGAAGAGGTGTGACGGATGACGACCGTTTCGAGGAAGCGGCTCCTCGCCGCAACGGCAGGCATCGCCGTCGTGACGTTCACGCTCACGGCGTGCGGCAGCGGCAGCGGGACGAACGAGGACGGCGGCAGCAGCAACGCGAGCGCAGGAGGCGCGCTGACGATCGGCACGACCGACAAGGTCACGACGCTCGACCCGGCCGGCTCCTACGACAACGGGTCGTTCGCGGTCATGAACCAGGTGTTCCCGTTCCTGCTCAACACCCCCTACGGCAGCCCGGACGTCGAGCCCGACATCGCGGAGTCCGCCGAGTTCACCGCACCCACCGAGTACACCGTCAAGCTCAAGCCGGGCCTGAAGTTCGCCAACGGCCACGACCTCACGTCTTCCGACGTGAAGTTCACGTTCGACCGTCAGGTCGCGATCAACGACGAGAACGGCCCCGCCTCGCTGCTCTACAACCTGGAGAGCGTCGCGACCCCCGACGAGACGACCGTCGTCTTCACGCTCAAGTCGCCCGACGACCAGGTCTTCCCGCAGATCCTGTCGAGCCCCGCCGGCCCCATCGTCGACGAGGAGGTGTTCGCGGCCGACGCGCTGACCCCGGACGCCGACATCGTCGCGGGCAAGGCGTTCGCCGGGCAGTACTCGATCGCCAAGTACGACTTCAACAACCTCATCTCCTACGAGGCCAACCCCGACTACCAGGGCGTGCTCGGCGAGGCGAAGACGGCGAAGGTCAACACCAAGTACTACACCGACGCCTCCAACCTGAAGCTGGACATCCAGGAGGGCAACATCGACGTCGCCTTCCGCAGCCTGTCCGCGACCGACATCGACGACCTCCGTGGCAACGACAAGGTCAAGGTCGTCGACGGGCCCGGCGGCGAGATCCGCTACATCACGTTCAACTTCGACTCCCAGCCCTACGGCGCCAAGGCCGAGGGCGCGGACCCGGCCAAGGCCCTCGCCGTGCGCCAGGCCGTCGCCGACCTGATCGACCGCGAGGAGATCGCGACCCAGGTCTACAAGGGCACCTACACGCCGCTGTACTCGTACGTCCCCGCGGGCCTGACCGGCGCGGTCGAGCCCCTCAAGGAGCTCTACGGCGACGGGCAGGGCGGAGCCGACGCCGACAAGGCCAAGGCCGCGCTCGAGGCAGCGGGAGTCACGGTCCCCGTCGTGCTCGACCTGCAGTACAGCAACGACCACTACGGCCCGTCGTCCGGCGAGGAGTACGCGCTCATCAAGGACCAGCTCGAGAAGAGCGGCCTGTTCACGGTCAACCTGCAGACCACCGAGTGGGTCCAGTACGCCAAGGACCGCACGGCCGACGTCTACCCGGCGTACCAGCTCGGCTGGTTCCCGGACTACTCGGACGCCGACAACTACCTCACGCCGTTCTTCCTCCAGGAGAACTTCCTCGCGAACCACTACGACGACCAGGAGGTCAACGACCTGATCCTCCAGCAGGCAGCCACGCCCGACGCGGCAGCCCGCACGGCCCTCATCGAGGAGATCCAGGAGAAGGTCGCCGCCGACCTCTCGACCGTCCCGTACCTCCAGGGAGCCCAGGTCGCGGTCGTCGGCACGGGCGTCGACGGGACCGAGGACACGCTCGACGCGTCGTTCAAGTTCCGCTACGGAGCACTCTCGAAGAGCTGATCCACGAGGACCCCTGGGCGGCCCGACCGGCGACGGCCGGGCCGCCCAGGGGTCCGACGACTCCCCGGCGGGCCGTGCGAGCGGCGCCGCCGCGGCGCAGCACCGCAGGCAACCGAGCAGCGTGGCTCGGACCACGACGAACGGACGACATGACCACGACGACCGACCAGGTGACCACGGCGGACCCGCCAGGCGCCCGGACCCCACGCTCGACCACCCCGCGGCCCAGGACGTCCGGAGGAGGTGGGCTGGGACGGTACGTCCTGGTCCGGTTCCTCCTCATCATCCCGACCGTCTTCATCCTCGTGACGACCGTCTTCTTCGTCATGCGCGCGACGGGCGACCCCATCACCGCGGCGCTCGGCGGCCGGCTCCGCGCCGACCAGCTCGCCGAGCGCATCCACGCGGCCGGCTACGACCGCCCGATCATCGTCCAGTACCTCGAGTACCTGGGCGGGATCCTGCGCGGCGACTTCGGCACCACGATCAGCGACAACCGGCCGGTCTCCGAGATCCTCACGACCTACGGTGCGGCGACGCTCGAGCTCGCGGTCTACGCGCTGATCATCGCGTTCCTGGTCGGCATCCCGCTCGGGCTGCTCGCAGCCCACCACCGCGACCGGATCCCCGACGCGTTCCTGCGCGTCTTCGCGATCCTCTGCTACGCGACCCCCGTGTTCTTCGCGGGCCTCCTGCTCAAGCTGATCTTCTCGGTCGGCCTCGGCTGGTTCCCCGTCGCGGGCCGTGCCTCGACCGGGGCCGAGCTGCAGATGCTCTCGCTGCCCGACCCGTCGGGCTTCTACGTCGTGGACGCGATCCGTACGGGCGACCCCGCCGTCCTGGGCGACGTCCTGATGCACGCGGTCCTGCCCGGGGTCGCCCTGGGGCTCCTGACCGCCGGGGTGTTCCTGCGCCTCGTGCGGACCAACGTGATCGGGACGCTCGCGACCGACTACGTCGACGCGGCCCGCTCGCGCGGCGTCTCGGAGCGTCGCCTCGTCCGCACGCACGCGTGGCGCCCCGCGCTCATCCCGATCATCACCGTCATGGGCATGCAGATCGCGATGCTCCTGGCCGGGGCGGTCCTGACCGAGACGACCTTCGAGTGGAAGGGCCTCGGCTTCATGCTCTCGCAGTACCTCCAAGCCCGTGACTTCGTCGCGGTCCAGGGGATCGTCGTCCTGCTGGCCGTGATCGTCGCGGTCACGAACTTCCTCGTGGACGTCATCGCGGCGCTCATCGACCCGAGGGTGAGGTACTGACATGGCACGACGACTCTCCTGGGGCCGCCTGCCCGTGGTCCACCAGCTCCGTCAGAGCGTCGGGCTCCAGCGCGGCATGCTCGTCGCGGGCCTGATCATCACGGGGCTCTTCCTCCTCACGGCTCTGACCGCGCCGCTGCTCGCGCCCTACGGGTACAGCCAGCTCCGCAACGCGGACGGGGCGTTCGGCGCGCAGCAGCCGCCGTCGGCCGAGCACCTGCTCGGCACGACCGTGGGCGGCTACGACGTCCTGTCGCGCGTGATCTGGGGCGCGCAGACCGCGGCCCTGGTGATCGTGGTCGCGATCGCGGCGTCGATCGTGATCGGCATCCTGCTGGGCCTGGTCTCGGGGTACTTCGGCGGGTGGCTCGACCGCGTGCTCGTGGTCGTGTGCGACGCGATCTACGCGTTCCCGTCGCTGCTCCTCGCGATCCTGCTCGCGATCGTCATCAGCGGGGGCCAGTCCAAGCTGTGGGGCGGCATCCTCGCGGCCGCGCTCTCGATCACGGTGGTCTTCATCCCGCAGTACTTCCGGGTGATCCGTGCGGAGACGGTCCGGATCAAGGCCGAGGCGTACATCGACTCGGCGCGCGTGATCGGCACGCCGCACCGCCGCATCATGGGTCGCCACGTGCTGCGCAACGCGACGCGCACGCTCCCGCTCATCGTGACGCTCAACGCGTCCGAGGCGATCCTCACGCTCGCGGGGCTCGGGTTCCTGGGCTTCGGGATCGAGCCGACGGCCGCGGCCGAGTGGGGCTACGACCTCAACAAGTCGCTGTCCGACGTGACGAGCGGCATCTGGTGGACCGCGCTCTTCCCGGGCCTCGCGATCGTGCTCGCGGTCCTGGGCATCACGCTCGTGGGCGAGAGCCTCAACGACCTGGCCGACCCGCGCCTGCGCAGCCGCCGGGCGGCAGCGGTCGGGGCGGGCGAGGTCGCGGAGACGTCGGTCGTGCCGGGAGGGTCGCTCACGGCCGGCCCGGCGGGGCTGGGCGGTCTGGAAGGTTCGGGGACGTTGGGCGACGAGGGAATCGAGGTGCGCCCGTGAGCGCGCAGCAGTCAGCAGGCGAAGGCCCGACGACGTCGCGCGAGCAGGGCGCGGTCGTCACCATCCGGGACCTCACGGTCTCGTTCGCGACCGACGCAGGACCCATCCTCGCGGTCGACGGGGTCGACCTCGAGGTCGCCCCGGGCGAGGTCCTCGCGGTCGTCGGCGAGAGCGGCAGCGGCAAGACCGTGACGGCCAAGACGATCCTCGGTCTGCTGCCGGAGACCGCGACCGCGCGTGGCGCCGTCGTGCTCTCGAACAAGGCGGGGACGAGCGAGTCCGACGTGGTCTCCCTCAGCCGCTCCCAGCTGCGGGCCGTGCGCGGTACGGACGTCGCGATGGTCTTCCAGGAGCCGTCGGCCGCGCTCAACCCCGTCTTCACCGTGGGGTGGCAGATCGTCGAGGGGCTGCGCGCACACCGGCGCGTACGCCGCGCGGAAGGGCGCCGGCAGGCGGTCGACGTGCTGCGCCGCGTCGGGATCCCCGACCCCGAGACGGCGGTCGACAAGTACCCGCACCAGTTCTCGGGCGGTCAGAAGCAGCGCATCGTCATCGCGATGGCGCTCGTGCTCGACCCCGGGCTCATCGTCGCGGACGAGCCGACGACCGCGCTCGACGTGACCGTCCAGGCCGAGATCCTCGACCTGCTGCGGCGCTGCCGCGACGAGTTCGGGACCGCGATCGTGCTCATCACGCACAACATGGGCGTGGTCGCGGACCTCGCGGACCGCGTGGCCGTGATGTACCAGGGCAAGGTCGTCGAGCAGGCCGACGTGCGGTCGCTGTTCGAGGACCCGCAGGCCGAGTACACGCGCGCCCTCCTGGACGCGGTCCCGCGCGTCGGCGGGGGCGTGGTCAACGCGGCGGCCCGGGTCGAGGCGCGTGCCGACGGCTGGGCCGAGGGGGCTCCCGTGGTCGTGGCCCAGGGGCTGCGGATCGAGTACCCGGGCCGGTTCCGCAAGCCCGCGTTCGTCGCGGTCGACGGGGTGGACCTGTCGATCCGTCCTGGCGAGGTGCTGGGGCTCGTGGGCGAGTCGGGCTCGGGCAAGACGACCATCGGCCGGGCGATCGGAGGCCTCACCCCGGTGACGGGCGGGTCGCTGTCGGTGCTGGGCGTCGAGATGCGGGGCGCGCGCGAGCGCGACGTGCGGCCCGTGCGCCCGCGCATCGGGTTCGTGTTCCAGGACCCGGCGTCGAGCTTCAACCCGTTGCTCACGATCGCCGAGTGCGTGGCCGAGCCGCTCGTGGTGCACGGGCGGGCCGCCGACGCGGGGGACGCCCGTGGCCGCGTCGACGAGCTCCTCGAGTCGGTCCAGCTCCCACGTGCGTACGGCGACCGCTACCCGCACGAGCGGAGCGGCGGCCAGCGCCAGCGCGCGAGCCTGGCCAGGGCCCTCGCGCTCGATCCCGAGCTGCTCGTCGCGGACGAGCCGACGTCGGCGCTCGACGTCTCGGTCCAGGCTCGCGTGCTCGAGCTGTTCGCCGAGCTCCAGCGCGAGCTGGGGTTCGCGTGCCTGTTCATCAGCCACGACCTCGCGGTCGTGGACCTGCTCGCCGACCGGATCGCGGTGCTCTACCGCGGCAGGCTCGTCGAGGAGGGGACGTCGGCCGAGGTGCTGGGCGCTCCGCAGCACACCTACACCAAGCAGCTCCTGGCCTCGCTGCCCGTGCCGGACCCGGTGCTCCAGGCCGAGCGCCGGCACGAGCTGGCGGCGCTGCGGGTCTGACGGTCCGCTGAGTGCGGAGTTCTTGCGCGACACGCCCGGCGTGTCGCGCAAGAACTCCGCACTCAGCGATGTGCCACTACCCGACCCCCAGCGCCTCGAGCCACTCGCGCGGCAGCAGGGCATAGCCCACGAACGCGACCACGTCGAGGATCGTGTGGGCGATCACGAGCGGGATCACGCGGTGGCGCCCCCACCTGCTCGTGTAGAACCACGAGAACACGACGCCCATGACGACGTTCCCGATGAACGGCCCGATGCCCTGGTACAGGTGGTACGAGCCGCGCAGCAGCGAGCTCCACACGACGAACTTCACGCGCCCCCAACCCAGGTCCTTGGTGCGCTCGAACAGGTACGCGACCGCGATGACCTCCTCGAGCAGTCCGTTCTGGAGAGCCGCGAGGATCAGGATCGGGACGGTCCACCAGTAGTCGGCGAGGTTGGCCGGGTTGATCTCGACCGTGATCCCCAGGGCGCGCCCGGCGACGTACAGACCCAGGCCCGGGATGCCGATGACCGCGGCGAGCGCGACGCCCCAGCCCGTGTCGCGCCACGGCCGGCTGCCGTCGAGCCCGATCGCCCGGGTGACCGAGCGGCCGCGCGCCGAGAGCAGGTAGAGCGCGAGCGCGACCGGGATGAGCGCGAACCCGATGCTGAGGATCTGATAGGTCAGGTCGAGGTACGGGCGGGGCGACTGGCTGTTGTTGAGGCTCGCGCTCTGCTGGGCGAGCGGGGTGCCCTCGGTGAGGCGCGCGATGATGTTGACGACCGCGTAGACGCCCGACCGGCCGAGGCTCAGTCCCAGCAGGATCCAGATCTCGGCCCCGATGCGGCGGCGGGTCTCGGGCCGGTCGGCCGTCGTCGGTGCCCAGCGGGACCGCTTCCCGCCTCCGGCCTCGCCCGCGGGCGCTACGTCGACCCCCGCCGGTCCGGGCTCGCGCGGCATGCTGGGCGGTACTGCTGGCTCGGCGCCAGAGCCGGGGGGAGTGCCGGGGGGAGTGGTCACCTGGTCGTTATAGCACCCCGTGCGAAGGCGCGCCGAGCGGTCTTCACACAATCCTCGTGGGTTGGTCAACAGGCGTCCGGAGGGCGTGCAGACCGGTTTCCTACGCTGGGAGGACCGTGACTTCGAACAGACCCCCCTCCCTCAGCCCGACCGCCCGAGACGCCCCTGCGCAGGGCGCCACCGACGACGACCTCGACGAGAAGCCGCCAGGCCTCTCCGTCACCCAGGTCGTCGCGAGTGCGCTCGCTGCCGTGAGCTCGACGGTCCTGCTGTCGTACCTGGGGGTCGCCGGGACGATCATCGGTGCGGGCATCGCCTCGGTCCTGACGATCGTCGGGAACAACCTCTACACGCGCTCGATCCTCAAGACGCGGCGCCAGATGAAGGCGGCCCTCCAGGCGGGCGTCGTCCTGCCGGTCGGCAAGAACGGGCGCAAGGTCCTGCTGCCGACGCTCGCGGGGTCGCACGGGCAGGGCGCGGGTGGGTCGGACGGTTCCGACGGTTCCGACGGCGGGTCGGCTGAGGACGAGGACGCGACCAGGAGCGGCACCGCGGTGCTTCCTGCGGTCGGCGGCACGGGGAGGGTCGCGGACACCGCGGTCCTGGACCCGGCCGACCTCGACGGGACGGACCTCGGCGACCTGCGCACGGCGGCCGGGCAGGCAGTCGACGGGCCCGACGGCGCCACGGACCTCTCCGAGGACGGTGACGCCTCGGAGGACGGGGGAGCGGGCGACGGGACCGACGACGACGCGGCAGGTCCGAGCCGGCCGAGCCGGCGGACCCTGATCCTGTCGACCGTCGCGGTGTTCGTCGTGCTCCTCGTGGGCGTGACCCTGGTCGAGGTGATCGCCGGGCGGCCCCTGAGCGAGATCCTGCGCGGCGAGGAGGGCTCGGGGACGACCATCAGCCACGTCGTCTCGCGCGAGCCCGCGGCAACAGATGGCACGACGGGCGACACCGGTGGCACGACCGACACCTCGACCGACGTGCCGAGCTCGGGCACCACGCCCAGCCCGGCGCCGAGCGAGACCACGTCGACGCCCACGCCGACCGATCCTCCGACGACGGTCCCGGACCCCGAGCCGACCACGCCGGTCACGCCGGCCCCGGACCCGACCCCGGGGACGGGCGGGGACACCGGCGGCTCGGGCGCGGGCTCCGGCTCGGGAGGTACCGACCTCGAACAGCTGCCCGGCACGGGAACCGGTAGCGGTGCGGGGAGCGGCACAGGCGCGGAGGGCGTCCCGGGCGCGGGCACCTCGGGTTCCGCGACGTCCTGACAGCGCTCCGCTGCCGAGAAGTGAGTAGATGCCCCTGATCCACGCGGATCAGGGGCCGGGAGTCCCTTGTCGGCGGGCGCGTTCGGTACCGGGGCAACCCAAGCGCACACCC